>JANMEX010000526.1:0-2826 GCA_031377485.1 Phyllobacteriaceae bacterium | reverse complement strand
GATTGAGAAGGATGAGCCGGTGCTCACCTCCAAGATTACCGGACCCGGCCAGCGCGCCACGCTTTCCGCCTCGCTCGGGCCGGATATGAAGGCCGTTTCCATTCGCGTGAATGATGTTCTTGGTGTTGCCGGCTTTGTTCTGCCTGGCGACCGTGTCGATGTGATGTTGACCCGCGAGCGCAAGGATAATGACGGCAACAATACTTCCTATATTGATGTGTTGCTTCAGGGCGTGCGGGTTCTGGCGGTTGACCAGTCCGCCGATGACCGCTCCGACAAGCCATCCGTCGTCAAGACAGTCACCTTTGAAGTGTCCACCACCGAGGCGCAGAAGCTGGCCCTGGCTTCCAATGTCGGCACCCTGTCGCTCGCCTTGCGCAACATTGCGTCTTCAAATGTCGAAGATGTCCGCCAGTTGAACGCCTCTGATCTTGACAGTGGCGCTGCGGCTCAGGCGCTGGCCGATGCCAAGGCCAAGGCTGACGCCAAGGCGGCTGCTGATGCGCTGGCTGCGGCGGATGCGACATCGAAAGCCGAAGCTGCCGAGCGGCTGGCCAACATCGAGCGGCTGGTTCGCAAAGTGGGCGAAAATGTCGGCAAGCCGATTATCATAAAAGAAACGCTGCCTGCGGCACCATTGCCCGAGCCGCAGCCGATGGTTATCGCCGCGCCGGCTGAGCCGCCGAGGCCCGTCGTGACCGTCGTCGGCGTGACAAGAAACGGGGACCGGACCGAATATCAGGTCCGTCCGATTGGAGCAGGGGAACAGTTTTGAAGTTTGACATGAAATCTCCCCCCATGTGCCAAAATCGGCGCGACTTTGGCGCCCTGCGCTCCGGCAATCGGCGCGCTTTTTGGCGTGCGTGCCTCGCCCTTTCGCTGAGCGTTTCAAGCCTCACCACTTTGCCCGTTGCGCCCGCTTTTGCGCAGCAGAAAATGACTGTCGCACTCAGCGAAGGCACCGTGACCAAGGCTGTGCTGCAGCCCGGCACGACGCTGACAATCTCCACCAGCAAGCCGTTTACCGATCTGGTGATCGGCAATCCTGACGTGGCCGATGTGGTGCCTTTGTCTGAACAGTCGCTCTATATTCAGGGCAAGGCCAACGGCTTTACCAACGTTTCAATTTACGACGACAAGAAGATGTTGCTCGGCGTGATCGATGTTCGCGTCAAAGCCAATTTCGACAGCGTCTCCGCCTCAATCAAGGCCGCCGTGCCAAGCGCCAATGTCAAGGTCACCAACGTCAACGACAAGATCCGCCTGACAGGCACCGTGCGCGATGCCGTTGATCTGGCCCGCGTTCTGGAAGTTGCCCAGCAATATCAAACCGAACCGGTGATCAACGCGCTGGCTGTCGGCGACGCGCAGCAGGTCAATCTGGAAGTCCGCGTGATTGAAGCCTCGCGCGTTGCGGGCCGCGATCTTGGTGTGAATTTGCGGGTCAAAGGCGGCACATCGCTCATTGGTACGGGTGCCGGTATCGCAGTGAATTCGGATGATACGGGTACGCCGCAGACTTTTCTCACCGACGCTCCGGGCCGTGCTGGCTCTGTCACGCAGGAATCGCCGTTCGGCACGATGGTTGCCCAGGTGCTTGAAGGCGCTGGTGTTCGTGTTGATGTGATCATTGACGCCTTGGAAAAGAAGGGTCTGGCCCGCCGTCTGGCGCAGCCGAATTTGACCACTTTGAGCGGCGAAGTCGCCAAATTCACCGTCGGCGGCGAGGTTCCGATCCAATCCAGCACCAACAATGCCGGTGTTTTGACCACGCAGACCGATTATCGCCAATATGGCGTGGTGCTCGAATTTGCCCCTACTGTGCTTGATCGCGGCCGTATCAACCTGCGGATCAAGACGGAAGTGTCCGAACTTGACCGCACGGTCACGGTCAACGGCAATCCGGGTTTCATCTCGCGCAAGGCCGACACTGTGATGGAACTGCGCGATGGTC
The DNA here is from genome assembly GCA_031377485.1 of Phyllobacteriaceae bacterium. Classification (GTDB taxonomy): domain Bacteria; phylum Pseudomonadota; class Alphaproteobacteria; order Rhizobiales; family Rhizobiaceae; genus JANMEX01. The sequence goes on along the minus strand of JANMEX010000526.1, from coordinate 872 downwards.
AGAGCTTTGCCATGGCCGGTCTGTTGCAGACCATCAACGACCGGGACATCAAGCAGGTGCCGTGGCTCGGCAGTGTTCCTGTGCTTGGCGCGCTGTTCCGTTCGACCAGTTTCCAGAAGAAGGAAACCGATCTGGTGATTGTCGTGACGCCGCGTCTGGTGCGTCCGTCGAGCCCGGACGAGGTTGAAAACACGCCGCTTGATACCACCCGGCCATCTGATGACGTGGAGCTGTTTGCGCTCGGCATCATGGAAGTCGACAAGGATACGATCCGCGCCTACCGCGAGGGTCGGGGCGTTACCGGGCCTTACGGCCACATCATTGATCTGCCTTTTGGAGACGGCAATGCAATTGCTAAAAAATAGCTGTATCGCCGCTTTGGGCATTGTCGTGCTGGCCGGACTTTCGGGCTGCGCCGACTATATGAACCACCGCGATTCCGTGACGCTTGGCGTTGGCAATGCGGTTGAAGGCAACATCGCGCTGCACACAATAGATCCGTTTCCGGCCAATGCGAAGGATACGGAAATCGATCGTTTGGGTTCGGAAGTGATCAAGAAAAAGGTCGTGGCCGTGGCGCCAACAGCGCCCGCACCCATGCCGACAGGAAAATAGCAGGGGACGAAAACGCATCGGGGGACTGATAGGGAAGGGCGGTAACATGGGCAAGATACAGGCAAAAAAAAGCCATTGGATAGCAAAACTGCTTTCATTGCGCCGCAACGACGACGCGTATGCCCTGACTTTGACCTTGATCGCCTTGCCCTTCATCCTCGGCATGGCCGTTCTCGTCATCGACGCCTCACGCGTCACCAATCTCCACACCGATGCGCAAAACGCCGTTGACGCCATGGCGCTGGCCGGTGCGCGCG
>JANMEX010000525.1:0-8160 GCA_031377485.1 Phyllobacteriaceae bacterium | reverse complement strand
GAATACATTCTGGAGCGGCAGCAATTCCACACAAACCGATTTCGGTGTCGAAGTTTGTCGAGACTATCAAATCCTACCTCGGCGACGCCTGAGGCCAAGGAAACGGAGCAGTACGGTGACCGCAAAAATTCTGGTTGTTGATGATATTCCGGCCAATTTGAAGCTTTTGCAGGCGCGCCTTTCTGCTGAATATTACGAGGTGCTTACGGCATCGAACGGGCCGGATGCGCTTGCCGCTTGCGAGCAGGGTGGTATTGATCTCATTCTCCTTGATATCATGATGCCCGGCATGGACGGCTTCGAAGTCTGCGGTCGGCTTAAAAGCGATCCGTCAACCCAGCACATTCCTGTTGTTATGGTGACAGCGCTTGATCAGCCATCTGACCGCGTTCGCGGACTGAATGCCGGCGCCGATGATTTCCTGACAAAGCCGGTCAATGATCTGCAGCTGATGTCGCGCGTCAAAAGCCTTGTGCGTCTGAAAACCCTAACTGACGAGTTGCGTCTGCGCGCCGCAACCACCCGCGCCATTGGCATTGATGAGTTGTTGCAGGGCAGGGTCGGTCACAACCAAAGCAAGCCGCGGCTGCTATTGGTCGACGAACGCCCCAATTCCGCTGAGCGGATCGGACGTATGCTGCAGTCCGAGTATCAGATTGATGTGACGCCGGATCCGCAGGTTGGATTCTTTCAGGCGGTTGAGAAAAATTACGACTGTGTGTTGATAACCACGGGGTTCGCCAATTTTGATCCGCTGCGTATCTGCTCCCAACTTCGATCTCTCGACAGAACACGGTTCCTGCCGATTTTGCTGATCGCCGAGCCTGGCGAGGATGAACGCATCATGCGCGCGCTAGAACTTGGCGTGAATGATTTTATGGTGCGACCGCTTGACCCGCAGGAACTGACGGCGCGGTTGCGCACACAGGTACGGCGCAAGCGGTATAATGAAGCGCTGCGCCAGAGCGTGGTGCAAACTATTGAAATGGCTGTCACGGACGGCCTCACTGGCCTGCATAACCGTCGCTACCTCGACAACCATATGACCACGCTGTTTGATCGCGCCACTCAGCGCAAGCGGCCTTTGTCTTTTCTGATCACAGACATCGACAAGTTCAAATCGGTCAATGACACTTATGGGCATGATGGTGGCGATGATGTGCTGCGTGAGTTTGCTTTGCGCCTGCGCCGTCAGGTGCGTGGCGCTGATCTTGTATGCCGCTATGGCGGGGAAGAGTTTGTCGTGGCAATGCCCGACACTGACGCAGCCATTGCCGCGCGTGTAGCCGAGCGTGTGCGTGCGGCGATTGAAAACGAGCCATTCATTTTGCCCGGTGGTGTCAAGATAAATGTCACCACGTCTGTCGGAGTCGCCAGCATGATTGCTGGCCACGATTCAATGGCCGATTTGATCAAACGTGCGGACCGGGCACTTTATGAAGCGAAAAACGGCGGCCGAAATCGTGTTGTGCAGCTAGCGGCTTGATGTAGCCGGCGAATCTTTCGCCAAATCAGTACACGCTCTTTTGTCAAGCCGAATCCGGTTTATAACTTCAAAAGCCTGTTGATTTTCTAAAAAAGAAGCGCAAAGTGCGCAACCTGTGCACCGGCGCGTTGAGTATGCTGTGAGCGCAGACCCCCATGGTGCTCAGGTCCGCCGCATCTCCTGGGACGTGGGGATTCGCCGGTCGGTGTGACAGTCCTTCGGGGCGTTTCTCGTATCGAGTACTCACGCCGGCCGGCCCCAATTTCTCCGCACTGCATTTATGAAATTGAATCAACAGCTTCGGTTGTTCTTCTCAACCAATCGCACAACAAAAAAGCCGCCCGAAGGCGGCTTGTTTTGCATGAAAGTCAGATCAATTACTTGATCTTGGCTTCCTTGAAATCAACGTGCTTGCGGGCCACCGGGTCATACTTGCGCTTGAGCATCTTCTCGGTGAAGGTGCGGCTATTCTTTGTTGTCACGTAGAAAAAGCCTGTATCGGCAGTCGATATGAGCTTGATTTTGATGGTCGTTGCCTTGGCCATTTGTCTGTCCTGTTCTGTCCAGCTGAACCGCAAATACCCGGCGGTTACCGGCAGCGGAAATTTGGGCGGAAACTACGGATTGGCGGTCAAAAGTCAACCCCGCTTGTTGGAAAATGCTATGCGCGAAATCGCCAGCAGCAAATAGGCGGCGAAAAATCCCGACAACACACCGCCAAAGCCATGCGGTCCGGCAAAATCCATGCCTAACCCAATCGCCTGGGGCCCGATTAACATGCCTATCGCATAGCAAAATATAAACGCTGCATTGGCTGATGCGAGTTCGCGCCCTGACAGTTTGGATCCAAGATGAGCCAGGCCGACCGTGTAGAGCCCGGCTATCATGCCACCCCATACAAACATTAGCGTAGCCAGCAGCCACCAAGATGCAGCGATGTAAGGCATGATGATCATGCCTGCCAAGCCCAACGCCGCAATCGCAATCAGCACCCACCGGCGATCGCCCACTCGGTCACTGATCATCCCGATCGGGATTTGGAACGCGACATTGCCGATGCCGATCATGGTCATGAGCAGGGCTGTATCGCCTTCACTATAGCCCATCCGGCTGCCGTAGAGCGGCAACAGCGCGAACCCGCCGGTTTCTACAGCCCCATACACAAGAACTGCAGCCGTCGCTGTCGGCACCTTTGTAATGTAGGGGAGAAACGGGACATGCTCGTCGTCTTCAAAATCCGGGCTATGACGCCAGGCGATGATAACGGGCAAAATAGCCAAAGAAATAATCGCACATGCAAGGCCGAATGGCAAAAAGCCTTTGGAGCCGGTCAACGAAAAAATGTAGGGGCCGAGGGCAAAGCCAAGCGATAACATGGTGGCGTAGATGCCAAGCATCAGACCACGATATCTGGTAGGCGCCGAATGGCTGATCCAGTATTCCGACAGGATGAACAACACAGTCAGCGCAAAGTGCAACGCACTGCGCAATACAAGCCATTCCCAGAATGCATCAAAGAAGTAGAATCCTGCGAACGAAAGTCCACCAAGGAAGATCATGGCGATCATTGCCGGCACCACCCCAAGCCGCGATGCCAGCGGGGCGGCAAATGGTGCGGCGGCGATGGATGCAAACCCGGCAAATGCGGTATTGAGGCCGATCATCGAGGCCGAATAGCCGCGTTGTTCCAGAATCACCGACAGGAGCGGCATGCCGAGGCCGATGCATATGCCAACCACGCTGATGGAGGAGATTGCAGCTCCGGCTGACAGCCAGTCAGTCTTGTCTTCGTCCGGAATGATGGCCATGCGTCTTTTCAAGTCTGTTTGAGGTCAGGCAAACTCACAAACATGTTTGCCATGGCGGGTCAGGAAGGTTGGCACTGGATGATCGAGATTGAGGTCCGGGTCAACTGCAAGGCGATCAACTGCCGTTTGAAGGATCATACGCGTTATCCCTGGCAGGTTCATGACAGAAGTTTCAGCTTGCGTGACATAGGAAAAATCCAGCATTTCATTGTCTTCATGCTGCTGCATCTCCGTCTCAATCGCTAGATCGCGGAACATCGCAAAGAATCGAGTGTCGTAGCGGCGCGGAAACTCCGGCGGGGTGATCGCACGGGCTATGTACCGCAATGGAAAGAGATCTGGAGCAAGACCTCGATCCGCAAACGCCTGCCATTCGGGATGGCTTGACGCAAGCCTGCCCTCGTAGGCCACCAAAATGCCCGCTTCCTCATAGGCTTCCCGCACCGCGGTGAGAGCCAAAGCACGCGCCTTTATTTCTGATCCGCGCTTTCCAAGCCCGACGTGAAGTCGGCGCAGACAATTTGCTTCCATATCGCGCGCCGGAGATATCTTGCTGTCGCTGATATCGGTCTTGCCGCCGGGAAAGACATACTTGCCCGGCATGAACTTGTGCGATTCGTGGCGCTTGCCGAGGAGAAAACGGAGGTCACCGGAGCTTCGGTCAACAATGATGAGTGATGCCGCATTGCGTGGTCGAACGGGCCGGGTTCTTGATATTGGTTCGCCGATAGCGGACATCGTTCGCGTTCAGGCAGGTAATTTTTGCAGCGGCTTGCCGTGATCATCGCCGACGAAATCATCCTCGCCGCCAAAGCCATGCATATAGTTTGCCCATTGCAGGCCGATAACCGCACCTTTGATCGGCTGAAGCAATGCGAGCGACAAGACAAGCGTAATCGGCACCCAAATCGCAAGATGCAGCCAACCGGGCCAATCTGTCGTCATTTCCGCGATCATGAAGCCGCCAACCGTAATGTGCCCGACGATCAACACGACGAGATAGGCGGGAAGATCGTCTGCACGCTGATGCGTGTAATCTTCGTCGCAAGCCGCGCAATTGTCGACCGGCTTCAAATAGGCGCGAAACAGCTTGCCCGACCCACAGTGCGGACAATTGCCGGCAAAGCCGCGCTTCATTGCAGGAACCAGTGGGCGTTGCGGCTTGGCGTCTGGGCCGCCGGTCACATAATCTATGGTCATCTGCGTTTCGGTCCTTTGCGCCCGCCGGAAAACGAGCCGCGCTTCAATCCCCGCTTTGCCTTGTGGAAGCTTTGCGGCAGGCCGGAAAGCGGGGCGGGCGGCGACACCATTTCATAACGTATTGAACCGGCATAAACCTGAACATCTGTCAGCCGGACTTCAACCTTGTCTCCCAGACGATAGCCGTGACCGGATTTCTCCGCCACGAGCGCACGGCTGTTTTCGACAAAATGATAGTAATCGTCTGATAGTGTAGATACAGGCACAAACCCGTCTGCGCCATAGGCGGGCAGGGTGACAAAAAGTCCCGCACCGACCACGCCGGAAATTCGGCCGTCGAACGTGTCGCCAATACGATCCTTGAGATGGTTGGCAATCAACCGATCTATCGTGTCCCGCTCGGCGGCCATCGACTTGCGTTCGGATGTCGAGATCAAGCCCGCTGTTATCTCCAGCGCTTCGACTTCCGCTTGCGTAATTCCATCCGGCCCAAGTCCCAGCGCCTTTATCAACGCACGGTGGGCGATAAGGTCTGAATAGCGGCGGATCGGCGAGGTGAAGTGCGCGTATTTGCGCAGGTGCAGCCCGAAATGTCCGAGATTGTCAGGGCTGTAGATGGCTTGGGACTGCGAGCGCAGCACGACTTCGTTGACCAGCGTTTCATTCACCGAGCCACGAACCTGCGAAAGGATGTTGTTGAAATCCTTTGATTTCAGCGCCACGCCTTTGGCCAACGGGATGTTCAGCGTGCGCAAGAATTCACGAAGGGATTCCTGCTTGGCGAGCGATGGTTGGTCATGTACCCGGTAGACCAGAGGCTGGTTCTTGGCTTCAAGCGTTTCAGCGGTGGCCACATTGGCAAGGATCATCATTTCTTCGATCAGCCGGTGGGCGTCCAGCCTGTCCGGAATGATGATCTTGTCGACAGTGCCATCCGGATTGAGCAGGATCTTGCGTTCTGGCAGGTCCAGATCCAAAGGCTCGCGTCGTGTTCGCTCACGCTTCAGTGCGGCGTATGCAGCCCATAACGGTTTAAGAACCGTATCAAGAATTGCTGCAGTCTTCGCGTCGGTTGCTCCGTCAATGGCAGCCTGTGCTTGCGGGTAGGATAGTTTGGCGTGCGAGCGCATCATCACGCGATGGAAGTCGTGCCGCAGTTTCTTGCCTTCATTCGAGACGACCATGCGCACGGCAAGGGCAGGGCGATCTTCACCTTCGCGCAGTGAACACAGATCATTCGAAATCCGCTCAGGCAGCATCGGCACCACGCGGTCGGGAAAATAAGTCGAGTTCCCGCGCTTCAACGCCTCGCGGTCGAGCGCCGTGCCGTGATGGATGTATGCAGCCACGTCGGCAATCGCCACAGTGATGATATAGCCGCCCGCATTGTCCGCATCCGTATCGGGCTCGGCAAACACCGCATCGTCATGGTCCTTGGCGTCTGCCGGATCAATCGTGACCAGAGGCACAGAGCGCCAGTCCTCGCGCCCGTGCATGGTCGCCGGTTTTGCTGCTGCCGCAGCATCCAGCACTGATTGCGGGAAAATATGTGGAATGCCATGCATGTGGATGGCGATCAGCGAGACAGCCTTTTCGCTTTTCAGCGAACCGGCAACCAACAACACCTTGGCGCGGGCTATGCCGTAGCGCCCGACGCGCACAGTTTCAATCTCAACCAGATCGCCATCTTTTGCGCCATTGCGAAAATCCGGATCCACCGTGAGTTCCGTCTGCTTGCGCTCTACCGGCTCAACACGCAGTTCACCGGTCGGCAGCTCTCTGAAGACACCAAGAATCGCGCCGGCACGTTTGTCCAGCTTTTTGATAATCCGCGCGATGTAGCCTTCGCCGTGTTCATTGCGAAACAGTTTGGCCAACACCCTGTCGCCGACCCCCGGCACTGCGGTCTTGTCACGCTTGGATGTTGCGATGGTGACAAGCGGTGGCGCGCCGTTGGTTTCGTCCCATTCGACTGGCCGCGCAATCAGGGCGCCATCCTTGTCGCGGGAAAATATATCAACGGCGGCAACCGGCGGAAGACCACCTGGCGCAATCAGCTTGGTGCCTTCCTTGCGCAACACGCCTTCCGCAGCCAGTTCGCGCAGCATGGCTTTCAAGACCACTCGATTGTCACCCTTGATGCCGAATGCCTTGGCAATGTCACGCTTGGATGATTCGCCCGGATTGTCGCGCAGCCAGCCAACCAGCGCCTCGCGGTCCGGCAGGTCACCACGACGCGGGCGGACGGGGTCTCCCGGTGCCACCGGTATGCCCTTGCCGCCCGATATGCGTCGTGCCATGCGTCAGTCCTTCTTCGGCTTTGTTACTGATTTCGGCTTGGCTATTGATTTCGGCTTGGCCGCAGCTTTTGCCTTGGATGCCGGTTTGGCCTTTGCCGCAGGTTTGGTGGCGGCCTTGCGTGCCGGCTTTGCAGACGGTGCCTTGCCGGCCTTCTCTGCAATCAGCGCAATCGCCTCTTCCAGTGTTACCGATTGCGGATCTTTGCCTTTGGGCAAGGTCGCATTGATTTTTCCGTGGTTCACATAAGCGCCATACTTGCCATCGCGCACAGTGATCGGCTGTTCATCTGCCGGATGGTTGCCGAGCGCCTTCAACGCAGCAGGCGTGCCTGTACGGCCGCGTCCCGGGCCTTTTGCCAGTTTGTCGGCCAGCACAGTCACAGCACGGTTCAAGCCGATCGAGAATACTTCTTCCACATTGTCGACATTGGCATAGGTGCCGTCATGCAAAATATACGGGCCATAACGCCCGACACCGGCTGAAATCATTTTGCCAGTTTCAGGGTGGGCTCCCACGTCACGCGGCAAAGACAGCAGCGCAATCGCCTTTTCATGGTCGGTCGATTCTACCGTCCAGCCCTTTGGCAATGACGCGCGCTTTGCATCTTTGCCGTCACCACGTTGAATGTAAGGTCCGAAACGACCGCTCCGGACAGTGATTTCTTCGTTTGTGAACGGATCGGTGCCAAGCAGCTTTGGCTCATCACCAGCCGCGCCGCCACCTTCGCCCGCATTTTCCGCGCCAAGCTGTTTGGTGTAGCTGCATTCCGGATGATTGGAACAACCGACAAAAGCCCCGAATTTTCCGAGCTTGAGAGAAAGGTTCCCAGTGCCGCATTTCGGGCAGATACGCGGATTGGAACCATCAGCACGGGCCGGAAAAGCCAATGGCGCGAGGTCTTCGTTCAGTACGTTCAGGACGTCTGTAATCCGCAACTCTTTGATGTCATTAATCGCAGCGGAGAAATCCTTCCAGAACTCGCGAAGGACGACTTTGTAGTCGATCTTGCCATCGGAGACTTCATCGAGCTTTTCTTCCAGCCCCGCAGTGTAGTCGTATTCCACATAGCGCTTGAAAAAGCCTTCGAGAAAAGCAGTAACAATCCGACCCTTGGAATCTGGATAAAGCTTGCGCTTTTCCAGTTTCACATATTCACGATCGGAAAGTGTTTTCAGTGTTGATGCATATGTAGAAGGGCGGCCAATACCGAGTTCTTCCATCCGCTTGATCAATGAGGCTTCCGAATAGCGCGGCGGCGGTTCGGTGGAGTGCTGAGTTGCAGCAACTGCGCGCTTGGCCTGCTGTTCACCGGCGCGAATCTCGGGAAGGCGAGCGGAATCCTCGTCTTCCTCTTCTTCCTCGCGG
>JANMEX010000518.1:0-2354 GCA_031377485.1 Phyllobacteriaceae bacterium | reverse complement strand
GCAGCATCGTGTGGATGAAATGATCCATACCTTCGCGGATATAGGCATCGTCGCGCGTCTGCGAGCCGAACAGCTTCAGTGTCTGGATGTTGGAATAGCCATCCACCAGCCGACCTTGTACCTGCGAATTGGCCTCGGCGCTTTCCCTTGCCGATTTGCGCACCCGCGGCAGAAAATGCCGCGCCAGAAGCCCGAACACCACCAGCCAGCCAAGGACAATAAATGCCAACTGCAAATCGAGACTGCCAACCAGCGCCACGGTCGAAAACGCATAGACAATCGAAAACCAGATCACCTGCAAAAGCGAGACCATGAAGTCGCCGGTTGCTTGCCCCGCCTGCCAAACCTTGGTTGCAAGCCGCCCGGCAAAATCATTCTGGAAGAAAGAAACGCTTTGCCGCGCCACCTTTTGATGCGCCTGCCAGCGGACCATGTTGAAAAAGCCCGGCACAATTGCCTGCTCCTCCACCAGCGCTGCCAGCGCAATGATCAACGTCCGTCCGGCAAAGACCAGGACGAGCATCCCGATCAGCTCCGGCCCATGGCTCGCCATCAAGCCATCCCAGCCTTGCAACCGGTCAAATGTACCCAGCAGATCCACCAGCCGCCCGACAAACCAGAACAGCGCCGCCTCCATCAGCGCCACCAGCCCGCCAAGCACCAGCATGGCCAAAAACGCCAACTTGGCCTGTTTGACAAAATGCCACAGGAACGCACCCGTGGTGTTGGGAACGTCGCCCCCGCCACTTGCGCCATACGGGTCGATCCAGCGTTCAAACAGGCGGTAAACGGAATTCATTCAGCAGCTTCCACGGCATCCATACCAAGGAACCCGCCGGACTGGTGCTCCCACAATTTCGCATAAATGCCGCCCCTTGCAATGAGAGAGGCGTGGCTGCCATCTTCAACAATGCGGCCCTTGTCGAGAACGATCAATCTGTCGAGCGCGGCGATGGTTGAAAGCCGGTGGGCAATGGCGATGACGGTTTTGCCTTCCATCAACTTGAACAGGTTTTCTTGGATCGCTTGCTCCACTTCTGAATCGAGTGCTGAGGTCGCTTCGTCCATGATCAGGATTGGCGCGTCTTTCAGCATCACGCGGGCAATGGCGATACGCTGACGCTGGCCGCCGGACAGCTTGACGCCGCGCTCGCCGACATGGGCGTCATAACCGGTTCGGCCTTTCGGATCGGCAAGATTGGCGATGAATTCCTGCGCCTCGGCCCGGCTGGCCGCTTCCACAACTTCGGCCTCGCTGGCATCGGGCCTGCCATAAAGGATATTGTCACGCACCGAGCGATGCAGCAATGACGTATCTTGCGTGATCATGCCGATATGTTCGCGCAGGGAATCTTGGCTGACGGCGGCAATATTCTGCCCGTCAATCGTGATGCTGCCGCCTTCAATGTCATAAAACCGCATCAGCAAATTGACCAGCGTGGACTTGCCCGCGCCGGAACGGCCGACCAATCCGATCTTTTCGCCCGGCTTGATCTTGAGGTTCAACCCCTCGATGATCCCGCTTTCCTTGCCGTAATGGAACGTCATGTTGTTGAACGCGATCGCACCGTGCGGCACGACAAGCTTGGGCGCATCGGGCACGTCTTGCACAAGCCGCGGCGAGGAAATCGATGTGATGCCATCTTCGACCGTGCCGATGTTTTCAAACAGCGCCGAAACTTCCCACATGATCCATTGGCTCATGCCGTGCAGGCGTAAGACCAGCGAAACCGGAACGGCAACAGCGCCAATGGTCACCGCGCTTGTAAGCCATAGATGGATACCAAGCGCGCCAACTGAAAACAGCAGCAGGCAATTTATGACATAGAGCACAAAGTGAAACACGGTCACGTAGCGCATCTGCGCGTGAACAGTTCCCAGAAAGTCTTTCATGCCTTCGCGGGCGTAAGCCTCTTCGCGCTTGGAATGCGAGAACAGCTTTACGGTCGCAATATTGGTATAGCTGTCAACAATCCGCCCCGTCATTGTTGATCGCGCATCAGCCTGCCGCTCGCCGACCTTTCGCAGCTTGGGGATAAAATAGCGCAGCAGGAAAATGTACAGCGAAAGCCAGACAAGCATTGGCACAGTCAGCCGCCAGTCGAGTGAGGCCATAAGCACGAGAACGCCGATGAAATAGACGATCACGTAGTTGAGGACATCGAGCACCTTCATCACGCATTCGCGCACGGCAAGCGCCGTCTGCATCATTTTCGTTGCGACGCGGCCGGCGAACTCATCCTGATAAAAGCTCATTGATTGATTGAGCAGATACCGGTGCACCAGCCAGCGAATGCGCATCGGATAATTGCCGAGCAGTGTCTGGTGCATGAACAGCGAATGCAACAGCGATA
>JANMEX010000488.1:0-8717 GCA_031377485.1 Phyllobacteriaceae bacterium | reverse complement strand
TAGGACTGGAACACCATCGCTACGCCGCGGTCAGCCGGTTCGATTTGTGTGACATCTTGCCCTCCGATTGAAATCGAGCCGCCGGTGCATTCCTCAAGACCGGCGACAAGCCGCAAAAGCGTGGACTTGCCGCAACCTGATGGGCCGACAAACACGGTGAACTCGCCATCCTCAATGTCGAGATTGACGCCGTGGATAATATGCACGCTGCCAAATGATTTGCGCACGTCGCGCAATGTTAGACCTGACATTTTCTTCCTCCCTGAAAACTTGAAAATCAGCTTCGCGGCGAAAGCCGCGCATTCACCTCGTCGGACAATTGCCGGGCGGTTTCCCGCACCAGCTCAGACCATTCTTGCAATTGAACCATCGGCACGCGAAACACCGGTGCCGTGACCGAAAGCCCCGCAGCCAAATGCCCGTCGCGCGAAAACACCGGCGCGGCAACGCAGTGGATGCCCGGCTCATGTTCTTCCCGGTCATAGGACACGCCGGCTTGGCGTATCTGGTGCAATTCGGCGATCAAGGCATCAACGCCGGGCAATGTCGTTGGCGTATGCTTCTTGAACGTGACCTTGGCCAGAAGTTTGCGCACCTTGTCATCGTCAATTGTCGAAAGCGCCGCCTTGCCGACGCCCGTGCAGTAAGCCGGCGATGCATTGCCGATCTGGCTGTGCATGCGCACTGTCTGGCGCGATTCAACCTTGTCCAGATAGACAACTTCCGTACCGGACAGAATTCCAAGGTGTACCGTTTCGCCCGTCGCCTCATGCAGCTTACGAATGATTGGCTCTGCGATTTCGCGGAAGCGGTTGCGTGACCAGGCCTTGGCGGCAAAGCGCAGCAAGCGAAGGCCAAGCTCATAGGTTTGATCGCGGTTGACGAAAAGCAAACCCTCATCAATCAGGTTTTTCACCTGCCGGTGCAGCGTGCCGCGTGGCTGGTCAATGCGCGACAGGAGATCCGTGAACCGCAAAGGTTCGGGTGAGGAGGCAATTACTTCCAAAACGTCCATGGCCTTGCCCAACGTGCCTGTGTCACGCGGCGCGTCTTTTTCAGCTTGGCTGGCCTCGTCCAAATTTGCTGGACCGGTCACGATGGCGTCCAAATCTAATTCCTCCCGTCAGGCAAGCCCGCTCTTCCAGAAAAAGCCCGCTTGACAATTTCCGCAATATACATGTTAATTCCAATTAGTCAAACCATGTTCCAAATAATGGAATTTGAAGCGTGGACGACTTTTGTCTTGAACACACGTCCAAAGGGCCTCCCGGGCACGATTGTTCTTTGTGTGAAATCGGACAAACGGTTAACCTTGGGAGGATCAACCGATATGAAAACCACACTGAAAACGCTGCTGCTCGGCACTGCCGCCGCCGTGGCTCTTGCATCATCCGCATTTGCTGAACAGCGTGAGCTGGTCATCAACACGGACACATCCGATCCGGCACCTAAGGCCGCGTTTGAAGCCCTCATCAAGGATTTCGAAGCTGCCAACCCGGACGTCAAGGTCAAGTGGAACCTGTTTGACCATGAAGGTTACAAGACTGCCATCCGCAACTTCTTGACAGCCGATGCGCCGGATCTGGCCAACTGGTATGCAGGCAATCGCATGGCGCCCTTCGTAAAGGCCGGCCAGTTTGAAGATGTCACAGATGTCTGGACTGCCAATGGGCTTGACGATCAGCTGAAGTCGGCTGCCGCTTCGATGACCATCGACGGCAAGAAGTGGGGCGTGCCCTACACTTACTATCAGTGGGGCATCTATTACAACAAGGACGCCTACAAGAAGGCCGGTGTAACCGAGCCGAAGAACTGGGCCGAATTTGTTGCAAACTGTGAAAAGTTCAAGACCGCAGGCATTGACTGCGTGACCACCGGTTCCAAGGCGCTTTGGCCAACCGCAGGCATCTTTGATTATATCAACATGCGCACCAACGGTTACGAGTTCCACATGGATCTCACCGCCGGCAAGGTCGCCTGGACAGACGCCAAGGTTCGCGCTGCGTTTGCTGAATGGGCCAAAATTGTTCCCTATACTTCGGCCAACCATGCTGCCATCGACTGGCAGGATGCGGCAGCCAATCTGGTTCAGGGCAAGGCAGCCAACTATGTCATGGGCAACTTTGCTGTCGACACCTTCAAAAAGGGCGGCATGACCAATGACAATCTCGGCTTCCTGATATTCCCGGAAATTACCCCGGGCATCCCGCGCGCCGAAGAAGCGCCGACCGACACGATGCATATCCCGTCGGGCGCCAAGAACAAGGATGACGCGAAGAAGTTCCTTGCGTTCCTGGCAAGCGCAGAACAGCAGACCAAGATCAACGCGACACTCGGCCAGCTGCCGGTCAACAACAAGTCGACCGTCTCTGACGACCCGTTCATCAAGGCTGGTTTTGAAGAATTGTCATCGGCTTACGCCCTTGCCCAGTTCTTCGATCGTGACGCGCCCGCCGAAATGGCAAAGGCCGGTATGGAAGGCTTCCAGGAATTCATGGTCAAGCCGGAAAATCTCGACAAGATCCTTGAGCGCCTCGAAGGCGTTCGCGCCAAGGCCTACAAGTAATTATTGCTTCAGGGCGGCGTCTGCGCCGCCCTGTCTGCGCCTTTGGCGCAAACCAATTCATCACCGGGAGGACGGGCGATGGCTCTTGCGAATGTGGGAACACCGGCACGCGCCGGATGGTGGAAGAAAAATCAGCGCAAACTTGCGCCATGGCTTTTTCTGGCCCCCGGCATGCTGATGTTTCTGGTCTATGTGATCATCCCGATTTTCCAGTCGCTCTGGCTATCCTTTTTTGATTGGGACGGCTTGGGCGCAAAGACCTGGCTCGGCCTTGCGAATTATACGGAATTGTTCGCAGACGAAGCGTTTTACACCTCGCTGAAAAACAATGTGATCTGGCTTGTTCTCTACATGCTTGCCGTGCCGGCAGGTCTGTTCATTGCAATTTTCCTGAACCAGACCGTGCGCGGAATCCGTGTTTACAAATCACTGTTTTTCTTCCCGTTCGTTATTTCCTCGGTTGTTGTCGGTCTGATGTTTTCCTGGTTCTATGCACCGGGTTTCGGTCTGTTTTTCAAGTTGACCGAGTGGATCAATGGTACGGGCTACGCAATTCTTGCCGATGATCGCTATGTGACCTACGGCATCGTTGCCGCTGGCCTCTGGCCCCAGATTGCTTATTGCATGATTTTGTACCTGACCGGCCTCAACAACGTTTCGCCTGATCAGGTGGAAGCTGCCCGTCTTGACGGTGCCAAAGGCTGGTCGATGTTGTGGAACATCATCTTGCCTCAGCTGCGCCCGGCTACCTTTATCGCCGTTGTTGTGACTGTAATTGGCGCGCTGCGTTCATTCGATCTGGTGTCAATCATGACGGACGGCGGACCATATGGATCGAGCCGCGTCCTGTCCTTTTACATGTATGAGCAGGCGCTGTCCGAATACGGCTACCGCATGGGTTATGGCGCGGCCATTGCCGTCGTCCTATTTGCCATCATGGTCGTGCCGATCACCGGCTTTATCTGGAAAATGGTCCGCGATGAGCGGTCGGGGGGCTGAGAGATGTTTCCAAAACCGATTGAGAAAACCACGCCCGCCACGCAGACACTTTACAAGGTGGCCTTGCCGGTCGCGCTGTTCCTTTGGCTTTTGCCGCTCCTTGGTGTGGCGCTGACATCGCTGCGCCCGGCAGCCGATCTTGCTGCAGGCAATTATTTTGGCATGCCGAGCGGCCTTGCCTTTTCCAACTATTATGAGGCCTTCACTAACACGGATCTGTCCAAATATATGCGCAACTCGTTCATCATCACCATTCCGACGGTGATCGGTGCTGTGGGCCTTTCCTGCCTGACCGGCTTTGCGCTTGGTGTCTATAAATTCAAGTCGAACCTGTTTGTCTTCTTCATGTTTGTCGCCGGAAATTTCATTCCGTTCCAGATCCTGATGGTCCCGGTTCGCGATCTCACTTTGAAACTGCATCTTTACAACACATTTGCAGGTCTCTCGCTGTTTCACATTGCCTTCCAGACCGGCTTTTGCACACTGTTCATGCGCAATTTCATCAAGGCGTTGCCGTTCGAATTGATCGAATCCGCGCGCGTTGAAGGTGTCTCGGAATGGCAGATTTTCTCACGCATTGTCATGCCGCTGATGCGGCCCGCCATCGCTGCCCTGTCTGTGTTGGTCTTCACCTTTATCTGGAATGAATATTTCTGGGCAACGGTGCTGACCCAAGGCGCAGATGTGCAGCCGGTAACAGCCGGTCTCTTCTCGCTCAACGGACAGTGGATTGCCCAATGGCAATTGGTCTCCGCCGGTTCCATCATCGCTGCCTTGCCGCCTGTATTGATGTTCTTTGCCATGCAAAAACACTTCATCGCAGGCTTGACACTGGGCGCCACCAAAGGATGAAGGTAAGATATTGCTTACCTGAAAAGACGGATAGAATGACGCATGAGTGACATCGCCTGCATTGCTGTTGATTGGGGCACGAGCCGTATGCGTTTGTGGGTGCTGGCCAATGACGGCAGCGTATTGGCGGTACGCCGTTCCGACGAAGGATTGGAAGGCGCGCGCGATGCAGGCTTTGGAATAATCCTTGACCGTCACCTTGCCGCACTCTCTGTTGCTGCCGATGTTCCGGTCGTTATTTGCGGGATGGCTGGTTCACGTCAGGGCTGGGTAGAAGCGCCATACATCAACGCGCCTGCCTCACTAGAAAATGTTGTTGGCAAGGCAGCGCGTGTGCCCGGCATATCCCGGGATGTGCGCATCTTGCCCGGTATAGCCCAAAGAAAATCAGGCGAGCCGGACGTCATGCGCGGTGAGGAAACGCAGTTGCTGGGCCTTGGCCAACTCAAAGGGCGCCGCGTGGTTTGTATGCCTGGCACGCACTCCAAATGGGTTGATGTCGCCGACAACCGGGTCGGTCATTTCACCACATTTCTGACCGGTGAGCTTTACGCCCTGTTTTCAAACCACTCGATCCTGCGCCACTCAATCGGGCCGGATGCATCATTTGCCGCAGAGTCTGCGGCGTTCAACGAGGCCTGCGCTTCCATGGTTGTAGGGCCTCAAGATTTGCCCAAACGCCTGTTCTCCATCCGCGCGTCAAGCCTGCTCGAAGGCACGGTCGCATCAGACAGCGCGGCAGCACTTTCAGGCCTCTTGATCGGCGCAGAAATTGGAGTCGCCAAAGCCACCTACGGCACCAATACTTCGGTCACGCTTGTCGGTTCGGGTTTCCTTGGCGGGCTTTATGAAGCGGCCCTGTCAATTGCCGGGTTCAAATATACGCTTGCCGATGGCGAGCAACTTGTCAGAGATGGCCTGTTGAATGCCGCGCGCGCCTTCTGGCCCAACCGTTTTGATGTCAGGAAAATCGCATGACCCAATGGCCTGAAATCAAGCGCGGCCTTGTTGCCATCTTGCGCGGAGTAAAGCCGGACGAGATCGCCGCCATTGGTGATACGCTGGTAGAGGCCGGGTTTGAAGCCATCGAAATACCGCTGAACTCGCCCGATCCATTCCGGTCGATCGAGACGCTGGCCAAGCGTGTTCCCACAGGCGTGCTCGCAGGTGCAGGCACGGTTTTGACACCCGCAGACGTGCAGCGGCTGCATGATGTTGGTGGACGTCTTTTGGTCACCCCGAATGTTGATCCGGATGTAATCAAAAAATCGGTCACGCTCGGCATGGTCTCCATGCCAGGTGTCTTCACCGCAACCGAGGCACTGCTTGCCATCAAATCAGGCGCATCTGCGCTGAAGTTCTTTCCGGCAAGTGCACTCGGCCCTTCCGGTGTTAACGCAATCCGCGCCATCCTGCCCAAAGACACTGTTATCGGTGCCGTCGGCGGTGTTGCCGACGCGGATTTTGCGGCTTGGATGAAAATCGGCGTCAAGACATTCGGGCTCGGCTCCAGCCTCTACAAGCCTGGCGCAACCGCTGCAGAAGTTGGCGCGCTGGCAGTTCGCGCGGTCAAAGCCTATGATGCCGCCATTTCCGGCTGAGGCAAACCCATGACCGTATCCATCTTGTCCGATATCGCCTGCCACTTGGGAGAAGGTCCGTCTTTCGAACCAACCACCGGCAAACTGTGGTGGTTCGACATCTTGGACAAACGCCTCCACGGGCTTCAAATCTCCAAAGGGCTCAAGACCGAGATCAGCCTTCCGGTGATGGCGAGCGCTATATTTCGTGTGGATGATGATCGGGACCTGATCCTTACCGAGCGCGGTTTTTATGTGCGTTTCCATGCCTCCGGCGTGATGTCATTGGCCATTCCGGTTGAGGACGACAATCCAGTCACCCGCTCCAATGACGCCCGCGCCCACTCGTGCGGCGCTGTCTGGTTTGGCACGATGGGTAAAAACGCCGAAGACGGTGCCGGCGCGATCTATCATCTGTTAAAAGGCAAGGTGACCAAGCTCTATCCGTCCATCTCCATTCCCAATGCCATCTGCTTCTCGCCAGATGGCACGATCGCCTATTTCACCGACACAAAAGTCGGCAAGCTGATGCGTGTTGCCATTGACGCCGCCACCGCGCTGCCGGTCGGCGAACCTGCCGTGCTGGTTGATCATTCCGGCAAGCTGGGAGGCATTGATGGAGCCATTGTCGATACTGACGGTGTTATCTGGAATGCCCGTTGGGGCATCGGCCAGTTGGTTGCAATCAGTTCCGACGGCAAGCTGCTGCGCGAGATTGCTCTGCCTGCCAAGCAGACAACCTGTCCCGCTTTCGTTGGCAAGAATCTTGATCGTATCGCCGTCACCTCCGCCAGCGAAGGCTTGGATGCGGCGGGGCGAGCGGCCGATCCGCATTGTGGCAAGACCTTTCTGATCGACCTGCCAGTCAAAGGTCATCCGGAACCTGCAGTTTTATTTTGAAAGAAAAAGCCATGACCACGCGCCAGACCCTCGGTGTCTGCTACTATCCTGAACACTGGGACGTTTCCAAATGGCGCGAAGACGCCCGGCTGATGCGCGAGGCGGGCATCACCTTCGTGCGCATCGGCGAATTTGCCTGGTCTCGGATGGAGCCGAACCCGGGACAATATGATCTTGATTGGCTGCGCCAATCCATGGACATCCTGCATGGGCATGGGTTGAAAGTTGTGCTCGGCACACCGACTGCGACACCGCCCAAATGGTTGGTTGATTCCATGCAGGACATGCTGGCCGTCGATGTTGAAGGCCGCCGCCGCGGTTTTGGTTCGCGGCGTCACTATTGCTTTTCCCACAAGGGCTACCAACTCGAATGCGATCGCATCGTGTCATTGCTGGCCGAAACCTTTGGCGGGCATTCGGGCGTTGCCGCTTGGCAGACCGACAATGAATATGGCTGTCATGACACGGTCGAAAGCTATTCGCCCGCAGCCTTGCAGGGCTTTCGCCTGTGGCTGGCCGCGCGTTACGGCGATGTGGCCACGCTCAACAAAAAGTGGGGCAATGTCTTCTGGTCCATGGAGTACCGCTCATTTGATGAAATTGATCTGCCGAACCTGACGGTTACCGAAGCCAGCCCCATCCATCGGCTGGATTTCCAGCGCTATTCTTCTGATCAGGTTGTCGCCTTCAACGCACGCCAGTGCGCGATTATTCGCAAGCATTCGCCGGGACGCACAACCCTGCACAACTATATGGGCTCCTTCACGGCCTTTGACCATTACAAGGTATCGCAAGATCTGGATGCCGCCTCTTGGGACAGCTATCCGCTCGGGTTTCTCGATCGCGACACCGGCGATGACGCTTTCAAGGAGCGCTACTTGCGCGTCGGCCATCCCGACCTTCAGGCCTTCCACCATGATCTCTACCGCACCTGTGGCCGAGGCCGCTGGTGGGTGATGGAGCAACAGCCGGGTCCCGTGAACTGGGCTCCGTGGAACCCGGCGCCTGCACCCGGTGCGGTGCGTCTGTGGGCATGGGAAGCTTTTGCAGCCGGGGCTGAAACCGTGTCCTATTTCCGTTGGCGTCAAGCCCCGTTTGCGCAGGAGCAAATGCATGAGGCATTGCTCTTGCCGAACTCTGAACCAAACGAAGCCTTCCACGTCGTAAGTGCTGTTTCAAAAGAACTTGCAGCACTTGAAGCCAAAGTTGAAACGACCCGTGCGGACGTGGCGCTGGTGTTTGACTATGAAAGCGAATGGGCGTGGAAAATCCAGCCGCAGGGCAAGGACTTTACCTACCTTGGCCTCGTTATGGCCTTTTACACAGCGCTGCGCCGCCACGGTATTTCGGTGGATATCATTCCGCCGACAGTAGAAGCTGCAGCGGACCGCAAGCTGGTTCTTGCGCCGGGCCTTTTCACCGCAACTGACACATTTGTCGAAGCGCTTGAAAAATCCGGCGCACACATTGTTATCGGACCCAGGTCTGGCTCTAAAACTGAAGATTTCACCATCCCGGAAAATCTTGCGCCGGGCGCATTCAACCGACTGATCGACATCAAAGTCCGCCGCGTTGAATCCTTTCGTCCTGCCATTCATGTCAACCGTGCCGGCTCCAACGAAGGCCACCATTTTGAAAGATGGCGCGAGTTCATTGTCGCAGGCAAAGGCGTGGAAAACGATATCCTGTCTGATGACGGCGAAGCCATGCTGCTGAGCCAAGGCAAGGTCAGCTATATCGCCGGATGGCCTGATCCGGAGCTTGCTCTTGATCTGGTTTCACGCGCACTCGCCAAATCCGGACTGGCTTCAACACTTCTC
>JANMEX010000439.1:0-8367 GCA_031377485.1 Phyllobacteriaceae bacterium | reverse complement strand
GAGAATATGCCAAACCGCACTTCCAGCGTCTGGTGTGCGGCATCGCCCTTGCTCATCACTGAAACGATGGTCCGTCCTCGATAGCGCCGCTGCCAGCGTTCGCCCGCATCCCTCTGTTCAATCACAACCTGACCGGCACATTTTGCCAGGGTTGGGGAAAGCGGAACAGCGCCGAAACGCGCCCTCCAAGGAAATTGTCGGCAGGCTCAATGTCGACAAAAGCTGCGGATATCACCGCAGGCGCGCCGCGATGCAAGGCTTTGGTTACTTGCGGCATTATCGCGAAGCCGGTGTCGCCCGGCACGTTGTGGAACAAGGCCAACAGGCCCGCTTCGACGGTCTGTTCCAGTGCAATCGCAAGGTCCGGCACGAGCGCCATGATCTCACTGGTTTCAATATAGTGCCCGGCATGGTCAGCACCGCGAAAATCCCGCGTGCCGTCCACAAGCCCCTTCAAGATCGCGACTGACGCCAGCGCCCGGATCGTCGGACCATCCCCGCTCCGCGCCACAAGCCGGGTCGTTCCACGCACGGACAAGCCTTGGGCAAACATTGGCGCTTAATACCCCTGCGCCGCCTATGACCAGAACGAGCGGCCGCACCGCACTCACAGCTTTGACCAATCACACTCGGCGAGGCCGATCCTGGCAAATGGATCAACCAAAGTTCCGGCAACCATGGAAGCCAATATCTCGGGCGCGGGCGGCACGCGCGCCAGTTTTGAAACCAGCCTGTCCCGCACAAATGCGAGGGCTTTCGAATCAGACTGGTAAAAGGGCGTAAACGCAGCGGACAGCGCCTGGAACATGCTCACATGCAATGCCCGGGATTTAGCGTAAGCTTCCAGCGCAGTCTGCATATCTCGGCTCGTCTCCAGCGCATGAGACAACGCGCGCGCGTCCAGAAGTGCCATGTTCGCGCCCTGCCCCAGTTGCGGGCTGGTCGAGTGCGCACTGTCACCCACAAACGCAATACGGTCACCCGCAGGCACACGCAGTGTATGATGCCCGTAATGTGCCAGTGTCATGTCTTGGAATGATTTGATCTGGTCGAGATACGCGGCGCACTCCGGCCAATAACCGCGCACCTTAGCCTTCCACGCCGTCAGTCCTGCCGCCTTCACTGCCAGAAAATCGGCAGGTTTGATGCTCCAGAAAAACGCCGCCTTCTCAGCACCGCCAACGCTCAACCGCCCTGTCGGCAACACGCCGATCATGACGCTCGCCTTATCGTAACGCTGCGATAGTGCATGGGCCTCAAAACCATCGCCATGCCAATCCAGCATCGACCACAAGGCACCATAGGCAAGCGGCTTCGGCTCTGACGGAAACTTCGCAAACTGTCTCAGTTTCGAGCGGGCGCCGGATGTATCGACAACCAGGTCAAACCGCCCCAGCCGCCTCCCGTTTTCACCGAGCACATCAACGCCATCGCTACCTGCATCCACTGCCTCAACGGGCTTGCCGGTCTGCACAAAAATGCCATCATTGAGTGCCGCCCGATGCAACACGTCAAATAACGCAGGCCTGTTCACTGCCAGCCCGAACCGTCCGCGATTGAGTGCATCATAGCGGACATCCAAAACTGGAATTCCACTTTTCGCATCCACTCCCGACAGCCGGTGAATGGGATGCCCGAGTTCCATGATGGGCGCAAACAGACCAAGATCATGCAGTACTGTCAGCCCCGTCGGCTGCAGCATCAAACCTGAGCCAACAGGCGCAACCGATTCAAATCGTTCAAAAATGGTTGGCCGGTGGCCTTCGCGTTTCAGATAAAGCGCTGTGGCCAGCCCCGCAGGTCCCGCGCCTATGATGGCGATATCCAATGTTTTCAACTTTATCTCCGGCGTATTGCCGGGATACAATCATAGAGCGTTGAAGAATTGGTGCACGAAGGCATCTCGCCGCAGTCTCAGTCGGGCCAGCCAAGCGCCTTTAGATGCCGCTTTACTGTCCCTGCCATGCCAAACTCCAGCGCATCGCATGTCAGGCCGTGGCCGATTGAAACTTCGGACAAGTTCGGGATCGCCGTACAAAGCGCCGGCAAATTGGCAACTGTCAGATCGTGTCCGGCATTGATTGCAAGTCCAGCCTTGCTGACCAACCGCGCAGTTGCAGACAGCGCCTCAAGCGCCTTGATCGCCCCGGCCGTATCACGGTGGCAAGAGCCGTAAGGCCCGGTGTAAAACTCGACACGATCTGCGCCCGTTGCCTTGGCGGCTGCAATGTCGGCAGCATCTGCATCGGGATCAGCAAACAGCGAAACCCGCATCCGCTTGGCCTTAAGCCGCTGCACAACATCCCGTAAAAAGTTGCCTTGACCGGTAAAATCCCATCCGTGATCAGAGGTCGGCTGTGACGGGTGATCCGGCACGAGCGTCACCTGTTCCGGCTGATGCTTTTCACACAGCCTCAGAAACTCATCCGTCGGATAGCCTTCAATATTGAATTCCGCCTCGGGAAACTCATCGTCAATCAGCGCCCGGATTGGCGCCAAATCAGAAAAACGGATGTGGCGCTCGTCCGGACGCGGGTGGACAGTCAGTCCGTGCGCCCCGGCGGCAAGCGCAATGCGCCCAAGGTTGATAAGGTCCGGCCATGGCAAATCACGGCGGTTTCGAAGGAAAGCGATGGCATTGATGTTGACGGAAAGTTTGGCAGGCATGACGTTCTCACTCAATGCCGGTTACTTTCCACAAGCACGAGGCGACTTCAATGCCAAAAGCCTGATGCGTCACATCAACGCTGGTGATCGAATGCGGTCCATTGACGCTTAAAAACGGTTCGCGCCCGGCTTGCGGATTGACTGCTGGAAAGCTGCGAGTTGCGTCTTGTATGCCATCTGGACTTTTTGTGCCTTGCGCTTGCCCAAAATGTTCACGAACAGAAAGACAACACCCGTCAAAATGCCAACCAGACCGAAACCCGCACCGATGATGAACTTGCCATCAATCACCTGCGGCAATTCAAAACCGGCAAACATTGGCCCAGCATTGCTCGCGCCGGTCATGGCCAAAAACATCAAAAAGGTTAGGGCAGGCTTCATTTCGGATGGTCCTTGTTACGAGATCCAAGCCTGACACACCAATATTAACGCAACCCGTTAATCATTCTGTTTTCTGCATATTGCTCCGGAAATTGGTGAATTTGGTTCCCGGAATATATCCGGTGTCTGTAAATCTGTAACAATTGCGCAGAAATAGTATCGGCATGCCCGATGCAATTTTCATGACATTTTCAGATCGGGCCTTCTGGAGTATATTGCGTGGCACTCACGCCGTATTGGGGGTCAACATGAAAAAGATCGATGAATATTACATTGGCGCCGGGTTTGCGTTCCTGCTTTTCGGCATGGTTTTCGGCATGTGGCTCGGAGCAAGCGAGAACCTGCAGTTTGGCAATTCACACGCGCACGCAAATCTGGTCGGCTTCGTACTTTCGGTGCTATTTGGTCTGATCTATCGGTTCTTTCCGGCCATGAAACACTCGCGGCTCGCCAAGCCACAATTCTGGATTTACGAGATTGGCGCTGTGATTTTCGTTGCCGGCAAGATTGTGGTGGACGCGACCGGAAACTCCGATCTGGTCAAGCTGGGTTCTGTCGTCGTCTTTATCGGCACTGTCTTGATGGTCATTGTCTTTTACAAAGACCGTGAACCGAAGGCTGCAAAGCCTATCTGACAACCGTCAATTTCTCCGCCGCGCGGGTCACGGCCGTGTAGAGCCAGCGCTGACGCATGTCCTTGAACGCGTAGCTCTCGTCGAACAAGACAACATTGTTCCATTGCGAGCCCTGCGCTTTGTGCACTGTTAGCGCATATCCGAAATCAAAATCATCATAGCGCTTTTTGGTTTGCCATGGAATTTCTGCATCCGGCTCCTCAAACTGCTGCTTCAAAAGTTTTATCTTTGAAACGCCGCGTCCCGGCTCGTCATCCTCTGGCGATATCAACAGATTGACGCCAGGCTTGGCCGTCTCGCGTGAGGCTGTCATGACCTTCCAGAGTGAACCGTTCAGCAATCCCTTGGCCGGATCATTGCGCAAACACACGAGCTTGTCGCCGGCCTGCGGAATATCAGCGGTAAAGCCCTTGAGCTCACGGAGCCGTTGATTGTAGCGCCGACGCGTCCGGTTGGTGCCGACCAAAACCTGATCCGCACCCAGCACCAGTTCCTGCGTCACGTCGGACTTCGAAATCACCTGCGTCGTGCCATAATCGCCGATCATGAATTCGCGACCCTCGCGCACATCCATCGCAAGGCGAATGATCGGATTGTCGCGCGCTTGCCGGTGGATTTCGGTCAGCAAATGGTCAGGCTCATGATCCGTGAAATATCCACCACCCGATATCGGCGGCAACTGGCCGGGATCGCCAAGCACAAGAATCGGCGTGCCAAAGCTCATCAGGTCACGACCGAGCTGTTCGTCCACCATTGAGCATTCGTCGACAATGATCAGTTTCGCTTTGGCGATCGGGCTTTGCCGGTTGAGCGAGAATGTCGGCGTCATTGAGGTTTTGCCGGTGGTTTCGTCCGAAACCTCTTCCTCGCCCTTTGGCCGGTAGATCAGCGAATGGATTGTCCGTGCGTTGACCGCGCCTTTGGAACGCAGCACTTGCGCAGCCTTGCCCGTAAACGCCGCAAACTGCACCTCCCCGCCAACGCCTTCGGCAAAATGGCGCGCAAGCGTCGTCTTGCCGGTGCCGGCATAGCCAAACAAGCGGAACAACGGCCCGCGCCCGTCTTTCAGCCAGCGCGAAACCGCTTTCAGCGCTTCATCTTGTTGGGGAGAAAACTGCATGCCCGCCGATGTGGCAGGATTCGCTCTGGCGGGCAATGTCTAGCGGTTTAACTTCCCCATTGCGTCCATGGAAATGGCTTGTCCTCAGACTTGCCCGTCACAAACCCGGCTGACAAGTTCAGCCATTTGGCCAAGCCTTTGCCAAACGCCACGATATGTTCGTTGCGCTCCTTGGCAAACAGCATCCAGAAAAACTGAATAACCCCGCAGGCTCCCAACAACATCAGCGCAAGATGGGTGAGCGCAAGCAAAACCAACGTGATCAACCCGTGCACCCAGATGTTTTGCGGCAATGGCCGTGAGGTCACCGGAATTTCATTTTCAATTTCCATTTTTCAAATCCTCGCTATTGGTTTGAAAATTCGGCACACATTGTTCCGAAGACGATCGCAAACCTTGGCATTCATATGTGGGTGCGCACGCGCAACCACAATGGCTGTCATGAATTGGAAGTCATGCCCGGCTGAAATGTAATGATATCGCTCAGGCTCTGCTGGCCGAGCGTCTGCATGAAATTGCCCCGCGCTTCAGCCAACAGTCCACGCAGTTTGCAGGACGGCAAAAACGAACAGGATGCTTTGTGAAAACATTCGGCAACATGAAAATCCGGCTCGATAGCCGAAACCACATCCGCAATATTAACCTCACCTGCAGCCTTGGCTAGCCGAATTCCACCGGTCCTTCCACGCACGCTGACCAGAAAGCCTGCACCTATCAGCGCTTGTGACGTTTTCATCAGATGGTTTTTTGAAACCGAAAACGTTCTGGACAATTCGTCCACGGAAACAACGCGCCCGTCCGCTTGGCCCAAGGCCATCAGGATGCGTAGCGCATGGTCTGTTTGCAAGGTCAATCGCATGTCAGGATTCCGAATACTGGTATTTAGGATATTGCATTTTAAGTTCCCTCATAATACAAGTATTTTATATTCCAGTTTTAAGGAAACAAAAATGAATCTCGCGCTCAAGCTTCTCTTTTGGCCCGGCAATTTCGTCCTTCGCCAAATCGGCGTGACTGTCGATGAAGACAGCGGAATTTTGCGCTCCTTCATCAATGCCAGCATCTGGGGCCTGATCACCCTGCCGATCGCACTCCACTATTTGACGTAAAACCATGACAGGCATCACCGATACAGAGTTGCGCGTCCGCAAAGGCGCCCACACACGAATTTCCGCGGAAGACATTTCCCGTCTGGTCGATGAGTTCTACGCTGAAGTGCGAATGCATCCGCGTCTTGGCCCGATTTTCAACACGCGTCTTGATGGCAAATGGCCCGCGCATCTCGACAAGCTGAAAGCCTTCTGGCGCTCCGTGCTGCTCACCACGGGCGAATACTACGGCCGGCCGGTACCCGCACACAATGGCATAGCCGAATTGGAAGAAGGCGATTTTGCTCTCTGGCTGAACCTGTTCGATCAAACCATCGACCGGATTTTCGACCCATATGGCCGGATGATCATCAAGGACAAAGCCCGCCGCATCGCCAGAAGTCTTTGGTTCGCACGGTTCGGCACGCCATTCAACGCCCCGCCTGAATGGGGTGCTTGAAACAGTTCAGAGACGGCATCAGATCTAACGCAGCATCGGCCAAAGACTGACAACCAACAAAAGCGCCATCGAAATATTGAACCATTTCAAACGAGGCGGCACGGAAAGCCATTCACGCAGCACCGATCCGAATCCCGCCCAGACTGAAACACTCGGAAAATTGACGAGCGCGAACACCGCCCCGACGAAAAAAACAGACACAAGAAACGCATCCGGATCGCTGAAAGTCGCCATGGCTGTCACAGCCATCACCCAAGCCTTCGGGTTGACCCATTGAAATGCGGCGGCACCAAGAAACGTCATCGGTTTGGCCCCGGTCTTGGCCTCACCGATTTCATGCGTGTTGGCAATTTTCCAGGCAATCCACAGCAGGTAAATGCCACCGGTAAATTTGATTATCGTGTAAAGAAGCGGCAACGTTTCCAGCAGGGCGCCAAGGCCATAGCCGATGCCCAGCAGCAGCACAAAAAATCCGACACTGATCCCCACCATATGCGGAATCGTCCGCCGGAACCCGAAATTCACCCCCGACGCAAACAGCATCATGTTGTTTGGCCCCGGCGTGATCGAGGTTGCGAAGGCGAACCCGAAGAGTGAGAGAAGTGTGGCGGCGGTCATGTCAGGGATGGCGCACTTCAAGTTCAAGAAGACGACCGACGTAGCTTCTTACAAGCGTGACAAATTCTTTCGGCACAGATTCCACGAAACGCAATGTTCGCAATTGCTTGTCCACTGACCTCACTTGATCAGTCAAAACCATACCTTTGGTCTTCGCATTGGCGGGAAGCGGGACTTTGGTTGTCCAGAATTCCATGTTGCGCGTGATTGGACAAATAACCATTCTGCGGGACTGATGCATTAGGTCAGAGGAGATCACCAAAGCAGGTCGAATTCCGGATTGCTCGCTACCGCGCGTTGGATCAAGGTCAACGAGATAGATGTCACCGGCCCGAATGACTTTGGCCTCAGTCATGATCGTAAAAGCGTTCCGAGCCAACATCCGGACCCCAATCTACTGTTTCCGGCTCATTCTCCCACCCCAATCGTTTCATTTCGGCAACCATCTCTTCAAGCGAAGGCGCGAGGTTCGGCAGCGTGCCGCGCGCGATGACTGCCTTGCCATTCTCAACTGTCATTTCAACTGTTTGCCCTGGTACAAGACTCAGCGCCTCCACCACAGCCTTCGGCAGGCGGATGGCGGTGGAGTTTCCCCATTTCGACACGGCAACCTTGGTCATTGATTTTCACCCGAAGTTTTATGATATCCAATGTATATCATTGCCGGGTATAATCAAGCAATGTCACAAATCCAGCGCGTCTGTCGCCATACCTTCCGGACCACGATTCATCGCGGCAACGCCGGTGCGGCAGACTTCAATGAGACCAAGCGGCGCCATGATCTGGATGAACTGATCCACCTTGGTCGGCTTGCCAGTAATCTCGAAAATGAAATGCCCGACCGTCGCGTCGATCACCTTGGCATTGAACGCTTCGGCCAGCCGAAGCGCTTCAACCCGGCTTTCACCGCCGCCCGCGACCTTTACCAGCGCCAACTCACGCTCGATCGGCTTGTCGCCACCCTGCAGGCGCGCGACGACCGTGAGATCAGTCACGCCGTGCACCGGCACGATGCGTTCGAGCTGGTTCTTGATCTGATCCAAGATGTGTGGCGTGCCGCGCGTCACGATGGTTATGCGCGATAGATGGCTCTCATGTTCGGTTTCCGAAACTGTCAGCGAATCAATGTTGTAACCACGGCCCGAGAACAGGCCGATCACCCGGGCAAGCACGCCCGGCTCATTGTCGACCAATACAGAAAGCGTGTGGCTCTCCGGCAGCTCGCGTTCCTTGACGATGAAATAGGCGGAACCGGAAGGTTGTTTTGCGGCGTTCATTGCTGTTCCTTGATGGATCGCTTGAATGGGTTTGAATGCAGGGGACGGGTTTACACCAGCCCCTTGCCGCTTGCGTCAATCGCGTTGGCCACGGCCTCATCCGTTGCCTCGTCCGGCAGCA
>JANMEX010000425.1:0-2011 GCA_031377485.1 Phyllobacteriaceae bacterium | reverse complement strand
TCCAGGCCGCGAGGCCCGCCGAGAACATGAACAACGGCGGGGCTTGATGGCGCATATTTCTCACAACACGATTCCGGTCTGGTCATGGATGGCGCCGGCGCTGGCCTGCGTTTTGCTGGCGTTGAAGTTTTCGGGACTTGTGCCTGTAGACCACATTGCCGTGCTTTTGGCGGCGGCCGTGTTTTTGGGCGCATCCGTGTTTGCGTCCGTGCATCATGCGGAGTTGCTTGCGGTCCGGCTTGGAGAACCGTTCGGATCAATCCTGCTGGCAATCGCGGTGACTGTCATCGAGATCGGACTGATCGTTTCGATCATGGCTTCTGATACGCCAGGTAGCATGACGGTGGCGCGGGATACTGTTTTTTCCGCCGTCATGATCGTGATGAACGGCATCATCGGGCTTTGCATGGTTCTGGGCGCGCGGCGGCACCATGAGCAGGAATTCCAGATAAAGGGCGCATCGTCAGCGCTTGCGGTTCTCGGCACGCTGGCGGTTTTTGCGCTGGTGCTTCCCAACTATGTCTTGACTGCGCCGGGGCCGTTTTATTCGCAAATCCAGATGATTGTCATCGGGGTAGTCTCGCTGGTTCTGTATGGGACATTTGTTTTTGTGCAGACGGTTGGTCATCGCGACTATTTCATCGCAAAGGACGAGGATGATGCCGCGCCGAATGTGGAAGATCAGCCCTCAAACAGGACCTCGATCATCAGCCTTGTCTTGCTGCTTGTTTCCTTGACCGCTGTCGTCCTTCTCTCCAAGGCGCTGTCAAAGCCGATTGATCAAACCGTCGCGGCCCTTGGCCTTCCGCGGGCATTTGTCGGCGTTGTCATTGCAGCCATCGTGCTATTGCCGGAAGGAATTGCGTCGGTCCGGGCCGCGCTTTTGAACCGGCTGCAAAACAGCATCAACCTTGCGGTGGGCTCAGCCATTGCCAGCATCGGCTTGACGATTCCCGCTGTTGCCATTGTGTCGCTGTCGTCGGAGCAACCCTTGGCGCTCGGTATCAATCCTGCCAACACCGTGCTTCTGGTTTTGACCCTGTTCATGGGCACGATCACGCTTGGCACAGGGCGCACCACTGTGCTGCAGGGCGTGGTGCATCTGGTGATATTCACTGTCTTCCTGTTGATTTCCGCGGTGCCCTGAGCGCGCCCGCGTCTGCGTTTTGATTGTCGATGAAAATTTGCGGACGGTAATCTGATTTGCAAGACACGCGCAAATTCCCGGTGTGTTGCGCGTGCGTTCCCCTCACCGTTGAAAGATTGCCCATTGCGACATGCATCCCTGTCGCAATTGACGCATGCGACGGCTATTTTTGGACTGCCAATTGTGTCACCGCGTCGCATCTTCACGGCAACATCATCCGTCATTCCCCGGGAGTTCTTCGACAATGGCCGAATATAAGTCCGACATCGAAATTGCACGCGCCGCCAAAAAGCTGCCGATTATGAAGATTGGCGCCAAGCTCGGCATTCCGGAAGACGATCTGCTGCCGTACGGCCATGACAAGGCGAAAATTTCAGCCTCGTTCATCAAGGCGCAGCGCGGCAAGCCGGATGGCAAGTTGATTTTGGTTACTGCCATCAACCCGACCCCGGCGGGCGAAGGCAAAACGACGACGACGGTTGGACTGGGCGATGGGCTCAATGCCATCGGCAAGAAGGCGATTGTCTGTATTCGTGAAGCGTCGCTTGGACCCAACTTTGGCGTCAAGGGCGGCGCTGCAGGCGGCGGCATGAGCCAGGTGGTGCCGATGGAGGACATGAACCTTCATTTCACCGGCGATTTCCACGCCATCACGACGGCGCACAATCTCTTGTCGGCGCTGATCGACAATCACATCTACTGGGGCAACGAGCAGGGCATCGACATTCGCCGTATCGCCTGGCGCCGTGTCATGGACATGAATGATCGTGCATTGCGCGAAATCGTCTGCTCGCTTGGCGGCGTTGCCAATGGTTATCCGCGCGAAGCCGGATTTGACATCACGGTTGCGTCTGAGGTGATGGC
>JANMEX010000421.1:0-4587 GCA_031377485.1 Phyllobacteriaceae bacterium | reverse complement strand
GGTTATCCGGGTAGGTTGGATCATCAAGCGCGCGGCGGCTTGATCCGTTGAAATATTCCAACGGTGCGCCCAATTTGCCGGTGCTGGTCAAAAGTTGACACAAGTAATTGCTGCCGCTGCGGGGCGCAGTGCAAATCGCGTATCCCTTTTGTGGACCACGTTGGAATTGGGCCAGAAAATTACCGAGAAACGATCTTGGCGCCATTCATGCTCCTGCCGGTTTCAGCCTATTGCATTGCGGTAGATGGCCACAATGGTGTCGAGGCCGTCAGACAGAGCGCGTTCAGTGCGAATAATCTTGCTGACAGCCGCCGCCTTCCTTGGACTCCAGTGAAGAACCGAGCGCGCCAACGGGCCGAAACTGCTTGGCTGGTCAAATCCGCCAAGGCCTAGATTGTGTTGTTCGCACCGGCGCCAAAGCTCCGGCGTCAGGAAGCCGGCCAACCCGCGTGGATCGCACACAATTACTCCGGCACCGGTGGCAGAGGCTTCCATCGCGCAGCGGGCAGATGCAAAGACGAGATCATAGCCCAGGAAATGGGCCGGCAAATCATCAATGACCTTGTCGACCAAAGGACCGACAGCGTCCAGTTTTGCGCGAAACAAGCGGGCTACCCGTTCAAGTTCGGCAAGCATGGCTTCGCTTTGCTGTTTTTCGGCGACAAACAACCACCGTCGCGGGAAAAAAGGCAAGGGTGCATTTCGCAGCCGGATCAGGTTCAGGTCGATGTAGTTGGGAAGCAGTCCCACATCGGCCAGTGGAATTCCGGTATCATCAGCCACCCGTTGGCGGCTGGCATCAGATACGCCGAAGAATGCTTTGATCGATGGTTGCGATTGTGCATAGCTATGGTTCGTCGTTGCGTCATGGCAGACAAAGATTGCCGGCACATCGGGGAACCGGTCGAGAAGCGTCCGGGCACTTTCCATGTGGTTGATGTGGATGATGTCCGGCTTTTGAAGATCGCCTGCCACGCTCGAGACCTGCACATTTTTAGCCCGTAATTCATCGCTCAACCCGCCTTCAGGGTGCGGGCACAGCACCGAGACGTGATGACCGCGTGCCTTCAGGCCAAGCGCGAGGTCGCGCGTGACAATTTCTGTCCCTGTGCGCGTGGTCATCTGGATATTGCAAATGACGATTTTCAGGCTGCCATTCATTGGTCGGCCCTTTGGGCGGTACCTGTGTGGCGCGCGACCAATCCTTTCGCAAATGGCAGCGCGTGGTCTGCAAAGGTCAGGCACGATTTGTAAATGCCTTTCGCTACGGCGGCCTTGCCATAGTCTTCGTAAAATGCGGACTTGAAGCGGGTCTCGCTTGCTGGCGGGATATCACCCAAGCGGGCCTCGTCGGCGAAAAGTCTTTCAACGTGGGAATAAGCCAGTTTTCCATCTGCTTCCATGCGCTTCCATTCGGCGTGGAGCGGCACGTATGCCTCAAGGCGCTGTCTTTGGATTTGCAACTCAACTTCAGTCAGTGACCGCGCAATTGCGGCGTCTTGCGGATCAAACATTTCCGGGTATTCGTTGGCGTAAACCAGCTTGCGGATCTGCACGCCGCGCCGCGCGGCATTGGCAATCAGGATGTCGGTGATTGTGTTTGCAAGGTCATGCAACGGATTGAAATATTCCATCGGGTCTGTGAGGATGCTTGCAGGATTCAAATCTGAAACTGCTGTCTCGATTGCGGCGATGACCGGATCAAGGAATGCCACATCGCCATCCATGATTGCTTGGTAGAATCGCCGGTCTGTGGCGTGGCCATGGATCGGGCCCAGCAGGCAGCCGCAATCTTCCAAAAATGATGTCGTGAAATCGCTTCTGTTGGATTGGGTTCCGCCGGAGCCATCTGACAACCAGGCGACAGTGGCCGCGGCGTCAGACAACAATTGACCGACCAGCAATTCATGACCCGGATGGCCAAAAAGTGCGAACACCGGCAATCTCATTGCGTTCAAACTCGATTGAATCAAAGCGCATTCCCCGATCCGGCACCTGCTGCCGAAAAACTGCCGCCCGTCATGGACCTGCCGCCGCCACGGCATATGTGCATCCAGAACTGACATCGGTCGCATAATGTTCCAATGAATTGTCAATTCAAGGCAAACATGGTTTCTTGGCGCAGATATTTTCTGCAAGACATTTTTCGGGGAACATGATGGAATTTTACTGGCCGGAGACGCAGGGCGAATGGCTGCAGTGGATCAGCGCGCTTGTGACCATCGCTTTTGGCTTGATGCTGATGTTTGCGCCGCGCCTCTCTTTACGGATATTGCGATTGCAAACCCATCCGGATCATCCGGAGGCGGTTTCTGAAGCACGCGGAACGATGGCGGGCTTTTATCTGGGGCTGGGACTGGCCTGCATTTTGTTTGCGCAGCCGTGGACTTGGCTGGCGCTTGGCATGTCGTGGGCTTTCACCGCGTTTGGCCGGCTGATCTCCATGATGTCGGACCGTGGAAACACGCCCTACAACTGGATTGCGTTGATCATGGAGATTGTTTTGGCGGCGCTGCCGCTCATTGCAGCGTTCGGATATGTGGAATGACAGGCAGAATCTTTCCACATAGGGCAAAAGTCGCGCAAAAGACGCGCATTCCCCATGTTGCTAGAGCCGAAAGCCTATGCTAGACGGCGAACACATTTTGGCGGGCAGGCACTGGAAAGAAGCCAGTCTGCAACGTAAAAGTCAATCAACCCAATGGGTTAGCTGGTCCAGACGATGCGGGCGAGCAATCCTTGGGTCCAAACAGTGAGAACCGGTTACCCGTGGCACAATCTGCTTCTCCCGTTTCTGCCGTTACCGAGCGCTATGCAGGGTCTCTTTTTGACCTCGCGCTTGAGGCAAAATCTATTGCCGCTGTCGAAAAGGACCTTTCGTCCATCGAAGCGATGATCAATGGTTCGGCTGAGTTGAAGCGCCTTGTGGTCAGCCCGGTGTTTACCGCTGAAGATCAGGCCAAGGCGATTGGCGCGTTGGTTTCCAAGGCAAAGATCGGTGGTCTTGTTGGCAATTTCTTGCAGGTTGCCGCGCGCAACCGCCGCCTTTTCGCGGTTCCCGGCATGATCACGGCTTTCCGCCGGATCGCTGCCGAGCACCGTGGTGAAACGACTGCAGAAGTGACCAGTGCGCATGCACTGACCGCCGCGCAGGAAAAAGAACTGAAGGACACGTTGAAAAGCGTGGCCGGCAAGGATGTCGCATTTGCGGTGACGGTTGATCCGTCATTGCTCGGCGGTCTTATCGTCAAGATGGGGTCACGCCAAATCGACACCTCGCTTCGCACAAAATTGTCTTCGCTCAAGCTCTCGTTGAAAGAGGTCGGCTGATGGATATCCGCGCCGCGGAAATAACCGCAATCCTGAAAGATCAGATCAAGAATTTTGGCAAGGAGGCCGAGGTCTCCGAGGTCGGCCAGGTTCTTTCCGTCGGTGACGGTATTGCCCGTGTCTACGGGCTCGACAACGTCCAGGCGGGCGAGATGGTCGAGTTCCCCGGTGGCATCCGCGGCATGGCCCTGAACCTTGAAGCCGACAATGTCGGCGTCGTCATTTTCGGCAACGACCGTGGCATCAAGGAAGGTGACACAGTCAAGCGCACAGGCGCGATCGTGGACGTTCCGGTTGGTCCCGAACTCCTCGGCCGCGTGGTCGATGCCCTCGGCAACCCGATTGACGGCAAGGGCCCGATCAATGCCAAGCTCCGCTCGCGCGTTGACGTCAAGGCTCCCGGCATCATCCCGCGCAAATCGGTGCATGAGCCGATGTCGACCGGCCTCAAGGCGATTGATGCGCTTATTCCGGTTGGCCGTGGCCAGCGCGAATTGGTCATCGGCGATCGCCAGACCGGCAAAACCGCTGTCATTCTCGATGCGTTCCTCAACCAGAAGGCCATTCACGACAATGGTCCGGAAAAGGAAAAGCTGTACTGCGTCTATGTGGCCATCGGCCAGAAGCGCTCAACGGTTGCGCAGTTCGTCAAGGTTCTCGAAGAGCGCGGTGCGCTGCCTTACTCGATTATCGTTGCCGCGACAGCGTCAGACGCTGCTCCGCTGCAGTTCCTGGCACCGTTTGCCGGCTGTGCAATGGGTGAATATTTCCGTGACAATGGCATGCATGCGCTGATCGCCTATGACGATCTGTCGAAGCAGGCTGTTGCCTATCGCCAGATGTCGCTGCTGCTTCGCCGTCCGCCCGGACGCGAAGCCTATCCGGGCGACGTTTTCTATCTGCATTCCCGTCTCCTCGAGCGTTCGGCCAAATTGAACGATGCGATGGGCGCGGGTTCACTGACGGCACTGCCGGTCATTGAAACGCAGGCCAACGACGTGTCGGCCTATATCCCGACCAACGTGATTTCGATCACCGATGGCCAGATCTTCCTTGAAACGAACCTGTTCTATCAAGGTATCCGCCCTGCCGTGAACGTCGGCCTGTCTGTTTCCCGCGTTGGTTCTGCTGCGCAGGTCAAGGCGATGAAGCAGGTTGCCGGTTCCATCAAGGGCGAATTGGCGCAGTATCGAAATCAACCGCCCGAAAGCTGTGAACCCCCACGAAATGCCGAGCGCCAGCCATTCCTGTGGCTGG
>JANMEX010000402.1:0-7891 GCA_031377485.1 Phyllobacteriaceae bacterium | reverse complement strand
TATCTCGATGACCTTTTCAACGCGGGCGAAGGGCATGATTGGGCTATGATCGGCGCGGGCGTGCGCGAGGCCGATGAAGTCATGCGCCAAAAACTCAAGGCTCAGGATTGGTACACCACAGTGGTCGAGCAGGAAGCCGACAAGAGCGAGGCTCATGTCACTGGCGCGATGATCGACTATATCAAGCCGGGCGATATCAATGCGCTGTTGGAAAAGCTCGCCAATCCAGCCATCCGCATCGTGTCGCTGACAATCACAGAAGGCGGCTACTACATCAATTCCGCGACCGGGAAGTTTGACCCGGAACATCCAGACATGATGTATGACGCGGCAAATCCGGGAACTCCAAAGACCGTGTTCGGCCTGCTTCTTGCCGGGCTGAAACTTCGCCGTGAGAAAGGCATTGCACCTTTCACAATCATGTCCTGCGACAACATTCCACACAATGGCGTTGTCACACGCAATTCGGTGGTCGGATTGGCCGCCATTTCCGGTACTGGACTTGATGGCTGGATCAAGGACAATGTGGCTTTCCCCAATGGAATGGTCGATCGCATCACGCCTGCCACCACCGATCGCGAGCGCGATCTTTTGCGCACCAACTTTGGCGTTGAAGACAATTGGCCGGTGTTTTGCGAAGACTTCAAACAGTGGGTTCTGGAAGACAATTTCCCTTCCGGTCGGCCACCGCTCGAAAAGGTCGGAGTGCAGTTCGTCAAGGATGTATCGCCGTTCGAGTTGATGAAAATCCGCATTCTAAATGGTGGTCACGCTGTCATCGCCTATCCATCGGCATTGATGGATATCCACTTCGTGCATGAATGCATGGAAAACCCGCTGGTCGCCGGCTTTCTCAACAAGATCGAGCATGACGAAATCATGCCGTGCGTACCGCCGGTACCCGACACGAATCTCGAGGATTATTACAAGCTGATCGAACGCCGCTTTGCCAATCCGAAGATAGGCGACACTGTTTCCCGGCTTTGTCTTGATGGTTCAAACCGGCAACCGAAATTCATCATCCCGACAATCGCCGATCAGCTGAAAGCGGGTCGTTCGGTTAAAGGCCTGGCGCTCGAATCTGCACTCTGGTGTCGCTACTGTTATGGTGAAAGTGACAGCGGCAAGCATATTGCGCCGAACGATCCATCTCAATGGGACCGCCTTCAGGCACACGCCAAGCGCGCCAAGAGTGATCCGGGCGCATGGCTTGAAATGACAGATATTTACGGTGATGTTGCAAAGTCCTCGACTTTCCGCGAGGCTTTCGCCAAAGCCTTGGCTATGCTGTGGCAAGATGGAACCAAAGTGACCCTGGAGCGCTACATCGCCAACCAGTTGTAAGGTCGCTTCGCTTGAGGAGGGCTGGATGCTGCTGGAAATTACTGCCGGTGAAAATTGCGTCAACGGTAGTTTGTGCAGCAGCCTGGTCCGGACCTTCTGAACAATGGACAAGCCACGACTGATCATTTTCGATTGCGATGGCGTGCTCGTCGACAGCGAGCCGATCTCGCTGTCTGTGCTGCTCGAAATCATATCAGAGGCGGGTCTCGAGCTTGATCCGGATGCAGCGCACGACCGGTTTCTTGGCCGATCCATGGCCAGCGTCGTCCAGATGCTTCGCGACGAAAACGGCGTGAATATTGGCGCCACGGCGCTCGAAGACATGCGGCATCGGCTTTACGAGAAGTTTCGCACCGAGCTGGAGCCAATCAGCGGTATCGCAGAAATCGTCCAACATTTGCCGATGCGTTATTGCGTGGCGTCGTCCAGTCAGATTGAGCGAATTGAATTGTCACTCGATGTGACCGGCCTGTTGCCTTTGTTCAAAGGAAGGATTTTTTCTGCATCCATGGTCAAGGCCGGCAAGCCTGCGCCGGACCTGTTTCTTCATGCTGCCCGGGCTCTTGGCGTAGAGCCATCCCGTTGCATTGTCATCGAAGACAGCCCGGCAGGCGTGCTTGCGGCAAGAGCTGCAGGCATGAAAGTCTTTGCCTTCACCGGCGGCGGCCATGCGGTTGGTGAAAACCATCTGTCGAGCCTGGCGCGTGCCGCGCCGGACAAGATATTTTCCGATATGCGCCAATTGCCTGAACTGATCGGCGTCGGTGTGATGGCCGCACCGGCGGTTGCTTCGGATGAAAAGCTGGTTGTTTCAGTGGATGTCGGGACTGCAAGCGCTCGGGCAGGAGTGTTCAATACTGAAGGCAAGCTGCTCGCCCGCAATGAGCACCCCATCCAGATCAACCGTACGGGGCCGGATGTTGCCGAGCATGACTCACATGACATATGGCGTGCAGTTTGTGCAGCAGTGCGTGACGTGGTTGATGCTTGCGGCGGCAAGCCTTCACAGATCGCCGGCATCGGGTTCGATGCGACGTGTTCACTCGTTCTGCGGGATCGAAATCATCAACAACTTACCGCCTCGCTGAGCGGCGAGCCGCGATGGGACACTATTGTCTGGCTCGATCACCGCGCTTTGAAGGAAGCGGATGAATGCACCGCGACTGGCCACAAGGTACTCGCCTACGCGGGGGGCGTCATGTCACCCGAGATGCAAATCCCCAAATTGATGTGGTTGAAACGAAATCTGCCGCAGACTTGGGCACAAATGGGCCTGGCGATGGACCTCGCGGATTTCCTTACTTGGAAGGCCACCGGCTCAACAGCACGCTCCCAAGGGACCTTGACCTGCAAATGGACCTATCTGCCGCAAGAAACCCAAGGCTGGCAGCACGATTTCTTTGCATCGATTGGCCTTGATGACCTTCTTGCTAAAGCCGGATTGCCGAAGCATGCAACACCGGTTGGCGAAAGCGTCGGGTGCCTCACCGAAACGGCGGCTGAGGAACTCGGGTTGACAACCCGCTGCGCCGTTTCCACCGGTCTGATCGACGCCTATGGCGGGGCTCTCGGTGTGCTTGGCGCTTTTGCAAAAGAGCCGGAGACTCTCGACACCCACATGGCACTGATCGCGGGAACATCGAGTTGCGTAATGACGCTTTCGCCGCAGATGCGCTCAACCGATGGTGTATGGGGCCCATATCTTGGCGTCTCCATTCCCGGCATGTGGATGAATGAAGGCGGCCAATCGGCAACCGGTGCACTGCTTGATCACGTTATCCGAATCCATGCAGCTGGGCGGGAACCGACCGCTGCCATGCACGCGAAAATTATCAACCGCATTGGTGAACTTCGCCGCGAAGAAGGTGATGTTTTTGCATCGCGCTTGCATGTACTTCCCGATTTTCACGGCAATCGCTCGCCGCTTGGCAATCCGCATGCGCTTGGCGTGATCAGTGGGCTTACCATTGACTCTTCATTCGACGGCCTTTGCCGCCTTTACTGGCGTACCGCTGTTTCAATCGCGCTGGGTGTGCGCCATATACTTGATACGCTGAACCAAAGCGGCCACGGCATTACAACATTGCATGTGACCGGTGGTCACGTTCGTAACACGCTCCTGATGGAACTATACGCAAACGCCACAGGCTGCATAGTTTCCGAGCCAGTATCTGATGACGCAACCTTGCTTGGTACGGCAATGGTCGCAGCCAATGGTGCAGGTCTTTTCAATGACTTGCCCGAAGCCTGCGCAGCCATGCAACAGGGAGGCTTTATCCGTCATCCGGATGCAGCAACCACCGTGCAGTTTGATGCAGACTATCAGGTTTTTTTGGCGATGCATCGCCATCGCTCTGAGATAGATCGAATGCAAAAGCCCGCTGCCTAAGATGTGGCAAAACACAAAAAGCTGATTTCCCCGGGGCAATTATCGTCTCTGATGAGAAATCAAGTTTGGGAACGCTCAGTTTTCATGACAGCAGATTGTCAATCGCAGACGAAATCTTGTCGGGCATATATGGCTTGGGCATAAACAAACCTCCGTCCGGCAGTGCATTCGTATCGGGCAAATTTTTACCGGATGTGACGATGATCTTCAGTGCGGGCCGAAGCTCTCGCGCAATCCCTGCCAATTGCAAACCATCAATTTTGCCCGGCATATTGATGTCTGTGAAGAGCAGGTCAATGTCCTGACGGCCTTCGATAAATGTCAACGCCTCAGCACTGTTGCTGGCTTCAAGAACTTCAAACCCATGGTCGCGAAGCTCATCCGAAACCGCAAACAGAATAAGGGCCTCATCTTCGACCACGAGAATACAGAACTGCTTTTTGTTTGGATCCCGCAACATTTTATCAGACTTAAAACTCAATCTTCGAAATCCTGGAGTGGCAAAGCGTAAGGTGCGCGCAAGATGCACTCAACGCCTTCTTGATGATATTGAACTTCAACGCTGCCTTCAAAGTCTGTCGCAAGAACTCTCTTGATCAGGAAACTACCGAAACCAACGCGCGTCGGCTGAACAACGGCGGGTCCCCCGGTTTCGTTCCATCTCCAAACCAATTCACTTGATTGGCCTTTAAGCGAAGGTTCGAGCGCCCAACTTATCGAAACCTTTCCGCCAAGTGTCGACAGCGCACCATACTTTTGCGCATTGGTTCCAAGTTCGTTGACGGCAAGGGCAAGTGACAAAGCCATTCTCGGGTTTATGGACAGTGGGGGGCCGGAAATTAGAAGCTGTTCTGGCGGCAGCGGCGTTACCGTTTTTTCAATTACTTCGGCGATGGAAGCATTTGTCCACCGTGTGTTGTTCAAAAGATCATGTGCTTTTGAAAGTGCAATCAGTCGCTCCAGCAAAGTTTCACGAACAGTTTTCAGTGCCTCGCCTTTGAGAGTTTGGGTCGAAATGGACGCGACCGTCGCCAGTATGTTTTTTGTTCGGTGTTCCAATTCATGCGTCAGCATTTGCTGACGGGCTTCGGCTTCCTTGCGCACCGTAATATCCTGCATCACACCGAACATCTTGATCGGCTTTCCGCTGTCATTCCGAACAAAATCGACATGGCGCGAAAGCCACCGATGTTGACCATTGTCGGGTCGGATAATGCGATATTCCACATTTGGAGCCGCTGTACCGTCATTGCGGGTTTCGTGGTTGGAGCGTACGTCCTTGTCTTCCGGAATGACAATTTTTTCGAGGACACCAATCTGGACACTGTCGCGTTTGCTCAACCCCCACAAATCCCAAAAGCCCTCGGAGCCGATGACAGTGCCTGTGGCGATATCGAGTTCAAGTGCTGAAATGCCAGCAGCGTTTTGTGAGAGCTTCAAGCGTCTTTCGCTTTCACTCAACGCCTGTGAAATCCGTTTCTGTTCGTCAATGTCAGTGTTGGTTCCGACCCATTGCAGCAGTTGGCCGTCAGCCCGACGTATCGGCACGGCGCGTGCGATGTGCCACCGGTAAGTGCCATCGGGCAGCCGTAATCTGAACTCTGTTTCGTAAGATGTGCCCGATACAATGGCCTTTTGCCATTCTGTTACAGCGCGCTCTAGATCATCAGGATGGACAATTTTTGTCCATTTGTTGCCATCCAATTCGCCAATTTTTGAACCAGAATATTCATAGACACGCTGGTTAAACCAATCCAGTTCGCCGTTTGGCGGAGCTGTCCAGACATGGTTTGGCATTGCCTCGAGAAACATACGGTATCGCGTCTCATTCGCGCGTACCTCGCGTTCAGCGACAACGCGGTCCGTTACATCGGAGCCCTGAACGAATATTCCAAGAATCTCTCCTGTTTGTCCGTGTACCGGTTGGTAAATGAGGTCGAGAAACCGCTCTTCCTTGGGTGCATTCGGGACCCTCTGTATTTCGGCGCGCAATTCCGCACCGATGAAAGGCTCTCCGCTTTCATAAACCTGATCAAGAAGTTCGTAAAAACCTTGACCTTCCACGTCTGGCAGCGCGTCTCTGACCGTTTTCCCGATAACGTCACGGTGACCGATGAGTTGCCGGTAAGCCTGATTTGTCACTTCAAACACATGATCACGCCCGGACAACATGGCCACAATTCCAGGAGCCTGTTCAAACATCCGGCGTTGGCGATCCCGTTCGCCAATGATCCACTGCTCTGCCAAGACGCGCGAGGTGGTTTCAACAACAATCGCGATCACACCAGCGGGAAGCCCGTGTTCGTCCAATGCCGGCGAATAGTCCAGATTCATCCAGACCTGTTCGGGCCTGCCGGAGCGGTAAAGCGTAAGCTCTTGGTCCCGATAGGCAAGATTGCCGCCGGCAAGAATCACTTTCATGACATTGTCATTAAAATCAGCGACCTCAGGCCAGCCGATACGCACTGCTGAACCCAGGAGTTTGGGGTGGCGACGGCTGGCAAATTGGGAATAGGCATCATTGTAAATCATGATGCCTTCTGTGCCCCATAGGCTGACCAAAGGAACCTGCGAGCGAAGCATCAAGGACACGGTCGTTCTCAGGCTTTGTGGCCAAACAGAGATTGGCCCAAGCGGTGTTGATGCCCAGTCAAAACCTGAAATCAACGCCGCCATCTCTCCACCGCCGGACAGAAAAGCCAATTCATGATTGTTCTGACGGAAAGTTTGCGACAAATGGACTTCCTGAAAATCACGAGTAATTGCCAAAAACACAGCGTATCAGGGCACTTTTACCAAGTCCAGCATTGGCACAAGACCAAACAATAACGGTATAAAGCAGCGGCGTTGGCAGGGCAGATGGTGAAAACTACGATGGCATCGCGCAGCCCATAGCGTACATTAGCAGGGACCGGGAGGTCACGAATTGGCATCAGGGCATCCGCGTTTGGTGGCACCCGCATGATGGCCAATTCTGCTTCTCAGTTAAGGGCCGGTGACTTGATACTGGCATCTTCGAACTCCCGGGGAACGATAGGTGCGCTGTAAGCAATTCAAATCAATCAAGCAAAGCGGGCCAGTGTGATTTCAAACACTGATTATAAAACATCACTTTTGGCATCCATGTCGGATGTTGTCGTGTGCTCAACAGCCATGGGGGCACCGCTGACCAGTGAGAATGCAGCCGGTCGGATTGCCCAACTCAATATGATGGACGCGATTTTCATGGCCGTTGCGCAAAAAAGAGTTACAGCTAAGCGGAAGCCAATCTCGTGCAGACCATGGCTGCTGTTCAGTCCAAGCGACGCGAATAGACCTCACACAAATCCCCGATTGGTGATCGTTTGGCATGGGTTGCTTGTTGTTGGCGTTCGCACTGCCTTCATCTACCTCCAACACGTCTAACAAGACTGTACTTTGACAATCGGTCCGCCTGTTGAGATGGTTCGCTGGGTCGCGCATATGCCGAGCCGCACGCGAATAATACAGACTGGAGAAAAGATGCTTAAAGGGATCAATCCGCTGCTCAATAGCGAAGTTATCGGGGCGTTGCATGCCATGGGACACGGCGATGACCTGATCATTGTTGACACAAATTTCCCGGCTGAATCCGTCGCGCGACAAACCGTGCATGGAAAGGTGTTGCGAATCGATAACGTCTCGGCAGCGCAGGCAGTAAAGGCCATACTCTCAGTCTATCCGCTCGATAGCTTCGTTGATGATGCTGCGGCGCGGATGGAGACAGTCGGTGCGCCTG
Organism: Phyllobacteriaceae bacterium; assembly: GCA_031377485.1. Classification (GTDB taxonomy): domain Bacteria; phylum Pseudomonadota; class Alphaproteobacteria; order Rhizobiales; family Rhizobiaceae; genus JANMEX01. Next base: position 401 of record JANMEX010000402.1, on the reverse strand, counting down.
GCGAGATTCCCGCTGTTCAGATGGAAGTGCAAAAGGCGATCAACGAAGCGGAAGGCAAGCCATGGCAGATGATTTCTATTGAGCGGTATGCATTCTATGAGAGAGCCAAAAAAGCCTACTGCATCATTCAGACAGGTGAACGCCGTTTCTATGGCTGTTTCGCGCTTCGCAAGGGTGTGGTTCCCCCGGATGCCGATTGATACACAGATACTGACAACGTGTCGCTAACCGAAGTCGTCGTGTCTTGATGGATTTGTAAATTGAAAAAACGTATTTCCGCCGCAACTGAAGTGTCGGGATTTCAAAAACACGCGAAACATATGAAAATACTGGTCGGAGTGATAGGATTCGAACCTACGACCCCCTCGTTCCGAACAAGGTACGCTACCAGGCTGCGCTAC
>JANMEX010000347.1:0-1692 GCA_031377485.1 Phyllobacteriaceae bacterium | reverse complement strand
GCCGGGATTTCGACTGTGCCAAGGAAGTCTTTTTCGGTGCGTTTCGCCGTGTCAGCTATCATCTCAATGTTCCCGTCGCCTTGGAGCGTGTTTTGCTGGAAATGGCGGCTTTTTCGGTAAAATATGCAAGAAAAATCTCAACTTTGCCGATTTTTGGCGCTTCACTCGGCAAAAAAGCACATTCGCGGTGGATTTTCCGCTTTTCTGGGTCAGTTATAGAGTTTCAACGACAGCCGCAGCGATTGTGGCAAGGGGTTCCAAAGGCCGGTGCGCAATCCGGCGACGCGCAACATGCGGGCAGTCCATGTGTTGCAGCCAAGCAATGCGTTGAAATATCCAGTCGCCTCATAAAAGTCGTCAAACTGGCCGTAGGATCTTCCACTGATCAGCATCGGTTTTTGATCAGCATTATTTGTGAAAGACGCGCGGATTTCGCTTCGCAGGGATGCCATCGCCTCGCCAGTCACCGACAGCGGCAGGACCGTGGGATTGTCGCGAAATATGTCACCGAGTGGCTCAACGTGCATGACCGCATTGTCGATCGTCAGCCCTTTAAAAAGCGGGAAGGCTTTCAGTTTATCCCAAGTCGGCGTTTCAAGATAAAACTCCCGTCCGCCCCAACCGATGGAAACAAATCGCACATTCGGATTGTCAAACCACTTGGCGCCATTGCCCTCTTTCAAAAATGCAAAATCCTTTCGAACCGCATCATCGAAAGGGATGATGATGTCTGAATGGATCGGGTTTGAGACAATAAGTATTTCAACACGGCCAACTCCTGCCGCCGCTGCTGCTGGAAAAAACGGGCGTGGGATGAGCGTTGCAATGATGGCAAAAACAGCAAGGGCGACTGCGCCGATAACAAACCGGCGCAATCCATTTGAAACGGCTTTACTGACGTTCAATGCAATATCTGGCTCAAGAACAGTTTGGTGCGCTCATGTTGCGGGTTCTTGAAGAATTCAAGCGGGGCGTTCTGTTCGACGATCTGGCCGCGGTCCATGAAAATGACCCGGTCGGCGACCTGGCGGGCAAAGCCCATTTCATGCGTTACGCAGATCATCGTCATGCCTTCTTCTGCAAGCGATACCATGGTTTCCAAGACTTCCTTGATCATTTCCGGATCAAGAGCCGAAGTCGGCTCGTCAAACAGCATGACGCGCGGGTTCATGCAGAGCGAACGGGCAATGGCCACGCGCTGCTGCTGACCACCGGAAAGCTGACCGGGATATTTGTTGGCCTGTTCGGGAATCTTGACCTTCTCGAGATAGTGCATCGCAACTTCCTCGGCCTTCTTCTTCGGCATCTTGCGGACCCAAATCGGCGCCAGCGTGCAGTTCTGAAGAATTGTCAGATGCGGGAACAGATTGAAGTGCTGGAACACCATGCCAACTTCGCGACGCACCTCGTCGATCTTTTTCAGATCATTGGTCAGTTCAATGCCGTCAACGAATATCTGGCCTTTCTGATGCTCTTCCAAACGGTTGACGCAGCGGATCATCGTCGATTTACCGGAGCCGGAAGGGCCACAAACCACGATGCGCTCGCCTTTTTCAACATTCAGGTTAATGTCTTTCAGCACATGGAATTCGCCATACCATTTGTGCACGCCGATCATCTGAACTGCGGGCGCGGAGGATGTGGAAACTGCAAGTTCAGCCATGGTGTTGTTTCCTATCGTTTGTGTCCGGT
>JANMEX010000345.1:0-3951 GCA_031377485.1 Phyllobacteriaceae bacterium | reverse complement strand
GCGAGCGGCTGCAATTCACGATCATCAATCCTGAGCCGCAGGAGAGCAAGGATCCGGCGCTGTTCACATTTTCAATTGGCGATGCGACCGATCCGGAATTGTTTAAGGGTCGCTCGTTTGATTTCGTGCACTCGAACTCGGTTATCGAACATGTTGGTGACTGGGATGCAATTCAGCGTTTTGCTGACAATACGCGCAAACTTGGCACACGCTATTACATGCAGACGCCGAACTTCTGGTTCCCCTATGAGCCACATTTCCGTTTTCCGGGCTTCCAGTGGCTGCCGGCGAGCGTGCGCGCATTCATGATGACAAAGATGAAGCTTGGATTTTTCAAGCGGATGGAAAATTACACGGAAGCCAAGGAGCATGTGGATTCAATCCGTCTGCTGTCGGCATCGCAAGTGCAGACGCTTTTTCCGGATGCGACAGTGAAGCGCGAGCGGATTTTTGGATTGGCTAAATCGTTGATGGCGGTTCGCTAGGTTTCCACGGTTCCAGACTGTCGAGAAATGAGGACGCGCTTGTGGTGATTTCATCGCGGCGCGTTTTGTCCATCCGGGCCAAATTGCCGTAGATGACGGACATGCGCTGGTTTTTGCGCAATGTGCCTTCATTTTCGATCAGGAAATTCCAGTAGAGATAGTTGAACGGGCAGGCTTTGGGGCCGGTCTTCTTCTTCACGTCAAATGAGCAACCGCCGCAATAATCGGACATGCGGTCGATGTAGGCGCCAGATGCCGCATAGGGCTTAGAGGCGAGATAGCCGCCGTCGGCATAGCAGACCATGCCGTGCGTGTTTGGCAACTCCACCCATTCGTAGGCGTCAGCGTAAACGGCGAGATACCAGGCTTCGATCTGCGGCGGACTAATGCCGGCGAGCAGTGCGAAATTGCCGGTGACCATCAACCGCTGGATATGGTGTGCATGAGCATTTTCGAGAGTCTCGCCAATGACTTGGGCGAGACAGTTCATGTTGGTTTTGCCGGTCCAATAAAAAGCAGGCAGCGGACGCGTTGCTTCAAGCGCATTGGTTTTGGCGTACTCCGGCATTTTAAGCCAGTAGAGGCCGCGCACATATTCGCGCCAGCCGAGGATCTGGCGGATGAAGCCTTCGACAGCGTTAAGGGGCGCATGGCCGGAGTGATAGGCATGTTCGGCGCGGCGGATGATTTCCATTGGTTCGAGGAGGCCGCAGTTGAGGACCGCAGATACCATGGAGTGGAAGAGTTTTGGCTCGCCCTGTTTCATCGCATCCTGATATTTGCCGAACTGCGGCAGGCGCTCCTCGATGAAGCGGTTGAGCACTTCGAGCGCATCGCTGCGGGTAACCGGCATGGCGAATGGCAACAATGTGCCCGGATGATGCGCAAAACGCTGTTCGACGAGTGCCAATACGTCAGTTGTGGTTGAATCCGGGGGAAATTGCGGGTGGTCAGGCGCGCTGATTTGATCGGGAAGTCGCTCACGATTGTCGGCGTCGAAATTCCACTGGCCACCTTCAGGCTCATCGCCGCGCATGAGAACGGCGTGCTCGCGGCGCATTTCGCGGTAAAAATATTCCATCCGCAGTGACTTTTTGCCATCGGCCCATCGGGCGAAGCGTTCGTTTGAGCAAAGAAAGCGAGCGTCATCACGGATTACGACCGCAATCCCGAACTGTTCGTGCCAATCGCGCATCATGGCAAGCACGCGGAACTCGCCCGGTTCAGTGACGATCAGGCTCGTTGGTCTGAGGTCCGATATGGCTCGGGTTATTTCACCGGTGAAGCTGCCGGAATTTTGCGGATCATCGAGTTGAACATACCGGACCTGCCAACCTTTCGCGCGCAACTCCCCGGCAAAATGGCGCATGGCGGAGAAGAGAAACGCAATCTTTTTCTTGTGATGCGGAACATATGTGGCTTCTTCCATGACTTCCGTCATGAGAATGATGTCCGTATCCTTGTCTGCGTCACGCAAGCTCGAAATAGACAGTGAAAGTTGATCGCCGAGGATCAGCCGCAATGCGCCAGGCACGATTCAACCCTTGGTGCGGGTGTGCGAGCGTCCACCGTCCACCGCCATGACCTGGCCGGTGATCCAACCACCTTTTTCCGTAAGCAGCAACTCGCCGAGTGCGGCGATATCGTCTGCCGCTCCAAGACGCGGGATTGCGTGGAGCGCGGCGACGCCTTGGGCGATGGCTGCATTTGCGGTGATGGCCTTGGCAAGCGGGGTATCGGTCAGGCTCGGTGCGATTGCGTTGACGCGGATTTTTGGGGCAAGCTCGGCGGATAGTGCGCGGGTCAAGCCCTCAACGGCGCCTTTGGCCATGGATATGGATGCATGGCTGGCGAAGCCTTGGGCGACGGCGATGCTGGAGAACAGCAAGATTGCCGCAGTGCCTGTTGATGCCTTGAGTGCTGGCAAGGCAGCCTGGACGGCTTGTGCCGCGCCCAAGGCGTTCACTGCGAAATCATTGTGGAAATCACCAGTGGTCAGGCGCGCCACCGGTTTGAGATTGATGGTTCCAACGGCATAGGCCAAACCATCAAGGATGGGACCGGCGTCTGCTATTGCCTGGGCAATAAAGCCTTCTTCCAGAACATCACCAGCGGTGTATTTTGCACCAGTTTCGAAAGCGATCGCTTTGAGCCGCGCGACGTCGCGGCCGGTAAGATGGAGCGTGTGTCCACCGGAAGCCAGTTGCCGCGCGAGAGCTGCTCCTATGCCGCCGGAACCGCCGAAGATCAAATAATGCGCCATGAAATTCTCCAAGTTGTACGAAGCACATAGGGCGCAGGATGATTTTGGGGAAGCGGCATTTGACTTGCTGTGTTCTCCTCTTTTTCAACGCGAAGATGTCAGCTGATTGTCAACAAAAAGGCCACCCGAAGTCGGCCTTTTCAGAACAACTCATAGCGGGACACCGATTACTCAGCGTCTTCCTTCTTCGCCTTTTTGGCGGGAGCCTTTTTGGCTTTGGCAGGCTTTTCTTCCGATTTCACTTCATCATCGTCTGCAAGGAGTGCTTCCTTGGAAACAACAACGTCATTCACAGTTACTTCGGACAGCAGCTTGTCGACAACCTTTTCTTCAAAGATCGGAGCGCGAAGGCCTGCAATTGCATCCGGATTGGTGCGGAAGAAATCGTATACGGCCTGCTCCTGGCCCTTGTATTGGCGGACCTGATCGTACATCGCGCGCTGAAGTTCCTGCTCGGTCACTTCGACATTGGCCTTCTGGCCGATTTCGGAGAGAACAAGGCCAAGGCGCACGCGGCGCTCGGCCAGCTTGCGGTATTCGGCACGGGCTTCTTCTTCCGTGGTCTCTTCATCAGCAAAGGTCTTGCCTGCTGATTCGAGCTCACGGGTGATCTGCTGCCAGATGTTGTTGAATTCGGCATCCACGAGCTTGGACGGCGATTCGAACTGGTGCAGCGCATCCAGCTGATCGAGAAGCTGACGCTTCACCTTCTGGCGAGTGTGTGAACCGTACTGGCTTTCGATCTGCTCGCGCACGACAGTGCGCAGACGCTCGATTGATTCGATGCCGAGCTTCTTGGCCAATTCATCATCCAGCACCAGCGGTTCGGCCGCGGCTACGGACTTCACGCTGATGTCAAATGTGGCAGCCTTGCCGGCGAGATTGGCAGCGCCATAGTTTTCAGGGAACGTGACGTTGATCTGCTTTTCATCGCCAGCTTTCAGACCAACGAGTTGCTCTTCAAAGCCCGGAATGAACTGGTTTGAACCCAAAACGAGGTTTGCGCCTTCATCCTTGCCGCCATCGAAAGCAACGCCATCGACTTTGCCGAGATAATCGATCGTAACGCGGTCGCCGTTGGCAGCTTTGCCCTTCTTTTCGGAATAGGTCTTGGCAGAATCTGCAATGCGATTGACCTGCTCTTCAATTTCGGCGTCGCTGATTTCAACAATCGGACGGGAAATCGTGATTGACGAGGTTTCG
>JANMEX010000344.1:0-8893 GCA_031377485.1 Phyllobacteriaceae bacterium | reverse complement strand
GGCGAACAGAAGGCGCTTTTGGTGGGAATAATCCTGTCTCACGCCAGGTTGGTGGCGCGGATGAGTGGCGGCGCGCCTGTCTTGTTGCTGGATGAAATCGCCGCGCATCTGGATGCCGGTCGGCGCGAAGCCTTGTTCGGGATCATTGACGACCTCGGCTCGCAAGCGTTCATGACAGGCACCGATCGTGCGCTGTTTGCGGCACTGGAAGACCGTGCCGAATTTCTGTCGGTTTCCCACGGGTTTGTGTCGAAAGACGTGCCTGACAAATCCGGCTCAAACGAATAGGGTTGAGCCATGAGTGAGCAACAGACGCCCTTGTCAACGGAAGAAATCGAACGCTACGCGCGGCACATCATCCTTGCCGAATTAGGCGGTGCAGGCCAGCAAAAGCTCAAGAAAACCAGAGTTTTAGTGGTTGGCGCCGGCGGTCTTGGCGCGCCGGTCCTGTCCTATCTGGCGGCGGCGGGCATTGGCACCTTGGGCATTGTTGATGATGATCGGGTGTCATTGTCCAACCTGCAGCGGCAGGTGATTTTTGACACGGATCTGGTCGGTCAGCCCAAGGTTTCTGCCGCTGCTGCTCGCATTGGTCATATCAATCCGCATGTCACAGTTGAGGCACACGAGGCAAGATTGACTGCCGACAATGCCCGGGATCTGATTTCCCGGTACGACATCGTTGCTGACGGGTCGGATAATTTTGATACGCGCTATCTGGTAGCCGAAGTTTGTGAATTGCTTCGCAAACCTTTGGTCGCCGCTGCTTTGGGGCGGTTTGATGGTTCGATTACGGTTCTGAAACCGTTTGAAACAGGTTCGGACGGTACTCAAAACCCGTCTTATCGTGACCTTTTTCCCGAGCGCCCACCTGCCGGCCTTGTGCCATCTTGCGCAGAGGCTGGCATTATTGGAGCGTTGGCAGGCGTGGTCGGCACCTTGCAGGCTATGGAAGTGATCAAACTTGCCGCAGGAATCGGCGAACCACTTGTCGGGCGCCTGTTGCTCTATGACGGTCTTTCGGCGCGTTTTGACAGTGTAAAATACAGACGGCGAAAGGAAAGCCCAAGTGGTGCTTGAGTTGGGGATACAAGAACAGGCGCTTTTGGCCGGACAATCTGGCGATGGCGCGGCAATGGCGATGCGGCTTGTTTGCGACAGCGCACGCTTACTTAATGCTCCTTCGCTGGTAAGGGTCGCTTCTGCACATATTGACGGAGCGCTGTATCACGGCGACTCAGGGACCCTGTTTGCCGAAAAACTGCAGGAACTTGGCGCCCGGGTTTCAATTCGCTCGACGCTGAATGTCGGAGCGCTGGACCTGACAGGCTGCTCGACAAACCGCCTGCCGCCGCACGAGCGCGACATGGCCAAACGCCTTATGAAAGCCTACATGGCCATAGGCTGTGAACCAAGCTGGACCTGTTCTCCCTACCAAGCCGGACACCGGCCGGAACTTGGCTCGGACGTTGCCTGGGGCGAGTCCAACGCGGTGGTGTTCTGCAATTCGGTGCTCGGCGCGCGGACAAACCGCTACGGCGACTATCTCGACATTGCCTGCGCAATCACCGGCTTCGCACCCAAAACCGGGCTTCATCTGCCTGAAAACCGGCTTGCAACGTTTGTTTTTGATGTTTCCAGCCTCCCCATGGAAGATTTCGCCGAGGAAAGCTTTTGGCCCATTTTGGGCAGTCTTTACGGCAAGCGCGCGGGAACGGCGATTGGCGTCGTAAAAGGCGTCCCGCGCCACCCGGGCGAGGATGCCCTGAAAGCATTTGGTGCCGCAAGCGCTTCGACCGGCGGTGTCGGATTGTTTCATATCGCGGGCGTAACACCCGAAGCCCCCGATGTCGAAACCATCCTTGGTGGTAAGACGCCGCTTGAAGTAATGCAGATCAGTACGGCTGATTTTGCGGATCAAAAACGAAGGATGGCCACGGTTCAAGGCATCTCCCGCATTGACGCGGTTGCAATAGGCAGCCCGCATTTGTCTCTGGAAGAATGCATACGGCTTGAGCAGCTGGTCGGCGGACGATCCCTCAAGATACCATTCTATGCCTGTACCGGAAGGCATGTGCTGAAAGATTTAGAAAGTACAGGCTTACGTAAATCATTGGAGGCAACCGGCATCACGGTGGTAATCGACACCTGTGTGGTGGTGACTCCGATCATGAAAGAGATGGCGGGTGGCGTCCTGATGACGAATTCCGGCAAATTTGCCCAATATGCGCCGGGCAATACCGGCTACGGAGTGGTTTTCGGATCGATGGCTGAATGCGTGGAGAGCGCTGTGACAGGAAGGCCTGTCAATGCGTAATTATTTTCTTACTAATGGTAGGGCTTTGCATATTGATGAAAGCCATGCGGCTGGCGATATTCTACGCGTGCAGGGCGAAGACTTGTCCAAGGGAATGGAACTCGAAGTCCTGATTCCCGGCCCTGCCGCTAATGCCAAGTCACTCGTGCTCACGGCGCCAATCAGCTTTTGGGGCGGTGTTGATCCGAAAACGTCAGTGATCGCTGACGTAAGGCATCCCCAGCATGGTATCCCCATCGCCGGGACCATATTGTTGCTGCCGGGAACCATCGGCTCATCGTCTGCTTCTGCAGTATTACTGGAACTGATTCACCGGAACATCGCCCCGTCTGCGATCATCATGCGCGAGCCCGATGCAATATTGTTACTCGGCGTTTTGGTGGCAAGAGAAATGGGGTGGAGCGGCCCGGGTGCGTACAAGTTGGCGAAGACCGCTTAAAAGCGATCAGCTTTTACAGGTTAAGTGAAGTGGCTCTCCGCTATTTCACAGTGGAAAATTAGCAAAACCGTGACCGCGCCGCTAGAATTGTTCGTGTTCACTTACTCTTAATTCCATTCATTTCCATCATCACATCCACCATCCGAGGCACAAACCTTTCCGCGTAACCCATGTTTTCCGCCAGAACATAAAGCTGATGTACCTGTTCGGCCAAAAACGAGGCGACTGGCAAATTCTCGGTCATGTTTGTATAATAGCGCAGCTCCTTGCGGGCGTTTTGGATGGCGAATTCCGCGGCGGTGTCGCCCGATGCGACCACGGCGCTTTTCATAAATCTAGTTCCAATTGGGGTGCCGATTGTTTCTTTGGCGCACGCTTCGCTTGTTTGGCGCGACTTCCGAGCTTTTTGGCGACATTTTTGGCAGTCTCCCTAAAACTCTCGGACTTCCAACGCTTGCCGATTTCACTACGTGCATATTTCATCGCCGTCTCATGTTCGACAACAGGCATGGGATAATCAGCCGCCTTTACAGGCATGCGCCAAGGCTCATGGATCCATTGCGACGAGACATCACGCAATTCAGGGATATAGCGGCGGATGAATTTGCCTTCAGGATCATGATCGAGCGACTGCTTGACCGGGCTATACATGCGGATTGCATTGATACCGGTGACGCCGGACTGCATCTGGAATTGGGAATAGTGAATGCCCGGCTCATAGTCAGTAAAAAGTTTCGCCAGATGCGGCGCGGTTTTGCGCCAATCCAGCCAGAGATGGTAGCTGGCAAAGGAAACGAGCATGGCGCGCATGCGGAAATTGATCCATCCGTTCTGATGGAGCGAGCGCATGGAGGCATCAACAAGCGGATAGCCTGTATGGCCGGTTTTCCAGGCCTGAAAAAAAGCCTCATTGTGATGCGGCTCGCGCATGCCTTCGAAGGCAGAATGCATGCAGGCAAATTCGATTTGCGGTTGCTGTTCCAGCTTTTGTACAAAATGACAGCGCCAGGCGAGGCGCGATAGAAAAGCCGAAATATTCCGCTTGTGGCTCATCGCTTCCGCGTCACGAAGGCCCGACAAAGTGGCGAGCTTTGCTTTTGCCGCATGTTCAATTTCCCGCACTGAAAGGGATCCGTAAGCAATGTGAGCGGACAGGCGCGAACAATGGCGCGCAGAAACGCCCGGTTTTGAAATCGTCTGCATGTATTTGCGGCTTCGATCTTCCAAAAATGTGGCCAGTACACGCAAACCCTCCGTACGACCGCCCTGCTGCACATTGCCAATTAAGGTGCTAGCGAACAGCGGGTCATCTTTTCCGGGCCTGACGGACGAACTCACATTCAAGGGTGCGCAAGCAAAAGCCGGCATTTCAATCAACGAAGCAGCCATTCTTGAATCGCGGATTTTTGACCAATGGTCGCGGTCAGAAAGCCGCCTTACAACACCATGCGAGGGATATTCCTGCCATTCTATCTGGTTTTCACGGCACCATGCCGCGACCTGTTTGTCGCGCTGAAAGGTCCAGTTGTTGCCGGTCTCTTCATGCGAATGCAGCGTGAATGGACCAAGCTCATGGTGAAGGTTTTGCAAGACTTCGATTGTTGAACCGACGCGAATGGTGAGGCGCTGGCCGTTGGCATGCAATGAATTTTGCAAGTCAAAAAGGCAATCATGGATAAAATGCCAGTGACGCCTCGAAACATCCGGCAGGCGCCAATAGTCGGGCTCAACGATGTACAGCGGCAGAACCTGGCCTCCGCTGCCCGCCGCCCGATGAAGCGGTGCGTGATCATTTAGCCGCAAGTCGCGTTTCAGCCAGACAATTTGAGGGCGGGATTGGGTAAGCATCATGCGTGAGATTTGATTTCGGTCATTGCGGGTTTCTCCAGGCAATGGAAGGTAACGCGCAGATGTTGCCGGGGAAGATATGATGAGTGTCAAGACCATGCAAATCCAGCATGACAAAGAGATGCGTATTGCAAGAAATGCATATGAGTGCAACGCTCAACACTCGTGAGTCGGGGGAAGTGATGGCGATATCGAAGGCAAAAAAACCGGGGTTTGCCGCGCTCTTTACGCCGAAACTTGTGACAGTTTTGCGCGAAGGCTATCACGCGGCACACTTCCGGTCGGATATGATCGCCGGACTGACGGTGGCGATTGTGGCGCTACCGTTGTCAATGGCGATTGCCATAGCTTCGGGCGCAGGTCCTGAGCGCGGCCTTTACACCGCGATTATCGGCGGCTTCCTGGTTTCGCTTTTGGGCGGGAGCCGGTTTCAGGTTGGCGGTCCGGCGGGTGCATTTATTGTTTTGGTCGCGGCTTGCGTGGCACGAAACGGCATTGAAGGCATGATCCTCGCGACGTTCCTTTCAGGATTGATGCTGCTGGCAGTTGGGTATCTGAAGCTTGGCACATACATAAAGCTGATCCCCTATCCGGTGACAGTTGGCTTCACGGCAGGCATCGCAGTGATCATCTTTTCGAGCCAGATCAAGGATCTGCTCGGGCTGAGACTGGTTGGACCGGAGCCCGGCGCACTTGTTGCAAAATATCCGGTGCTGTTTGATGCATTAGCGACAGTCACGCCCCTCGCCGTGGCGATCAGTGTGGCGGTGATTGCAGTGATTGTGCTGACAAGGCGTTATACGCCGAAGGTTCCAGGGATGCTTGTTGCAGTGGCTGGCGCCGCGTTGGCTGTCGCGTTGTTTGGACTTCCGGTGGAGACAATCGGTACAAAATTCGGCGGCATTCCGCGTAGCCTGCCAGTGCCTTCGCTGCCGGTTTTTGATCTGACGCTGGCGCGCGCTGTGTTGCCTGACGCGGTCGCGTTTACGCTTTTGGGCGCAATTGAATCGCTTCTTTCGGCTGTGGTGGCAGACGGGATGACCGGGCGGCGGCATCGTTCGAACTGCGAGATCGTGGCTCAAGGCTATGCCAACATCGGCTCGGCCTTGTTTGGCGGCATTCCCGTGACCGGCACGATTGCACGCACGGCAACCAATGTGCGAGCGGGCGCGCACGGACCGGTCGCGGGCATGCTGCACTCGCTATTCCTGCTGGCGTTCATGCTTCTCGCCGCGCCGCTGGCGAGTTATATTCCACTGGCAGCGCTGGCAGGCGTGTTGGCGACGGTCGCTTGGAACATGGCCGAAAAACAGGAGTTCTGGGCACTCTTGAAAGCATCACGGGCCGATGCGCTGATACTTCTTTCGACGTTCCTCCTCACCATTTTCCGCGATTTGACCGAAGGCATTGTCGTCGGCTTTGCCATTGGAGCGGTGGTGTTCATCAACCGGATGGCAACCTCCATAAGCGTTGAAACCCATGATGCACTGACCTCGCCGGATGTCGCAGACAGCGCGGGACGGCAGCAGCGCGGGTTTTCCGACGATCTGGTGCAAGACAGCAGGATTGCCGCCTACAAGATCACCGGCGCATTTTTCTTTGGTGCAGCGTCGTCTGTATCGAGCGTTCTGGAGCAGATTGCAGACAAGCACAGGGCGTTTATCGTCGACTTGTCTGCCGTGCCGTTTCTTGATTCAACGGGCGCAAATGCACTGAAAGCGTTGGCCAACCGGGCGGCCAAACGGGATGTTTATCTTGTATTGGCCGGTGCAAATGATGGGGTGATGAGGGAGATGGAGGCGCATGGCGTGAGCGCGCCTCTGGTTCATCTGGCTGGCACTTTGAAGCAGGCATCCGCAATGGCGCACAAGGCGGTGGCCGCTGCCTGAAATCGGCTAGACAGATTTGAGTGGCAAAACCCTGTCTGGCGGGCGATGGCCGTCGATGTGGGTCTTGATGTTGATGATAACCTTTTCACCCTGCTCGATCCTGCCTTCGATGGTGGCTGAAGCCATGTGAGGCAGCAAGACAATCTTGCCGGCATCGGCAAGCTTGAGCAGTTTCCGGCTGATTGTTGGCTCATGTTCGAAAACGTCAAGGCCCGCGCCCGCCAGCCTGCCTTCTGCCACCAGTTTAACCAGCGCCTCCTCATCCACAACGCCGCCGCGGGCCGTGTTGACGATGTAGGCTGACGGCTGCATCAGCGCCAATCGGCGCGCGGACAACAGGTGGAAGGTCGCCGGCGTCGATGGACAGTTTACCGAGATAATGTCCATGCGCGCGAGCATCTGGTCGAGGCTTTCCCAATATGTTGCCTCAAGGGTGCTCTCGGTTTTTTCATCGACCCGATGGCGGTTGTGATAATGAATTGACAGACCAAAGGCCTTGGCGCGGCGGGCAACAGCAGTGCCGATGCGGCCCATGCCGACGATACCGAGGCGCTTGCCGCGCAGGCGGTGGCCGAGCATCCATGTCGGCGACCACCCTGCCCATTTCCCGCCGCCGCGCAAGATATTTGCGCCTTCTGTCAACCGACGCGGTACGGCCAGGATCAGTGCCATGGCCATATCGGCAGTGTCTTCATTCAAGACATTCGGGGTGTTGGTAACGGTGATGCCGCGCTTGTGAGCGGCTTCGACATCTATGTTGTCAACGCCGTTGCCGAAGTTGGCGATCAATTTGAGATCGGGTCCGGCCTTGGCGATCAGATCGGCCGTGATCTTGTCGGTAACAGTTGGCACGAGGACTTCGGCCTTTTGCATGGCAGCTTCGAGCGCCGCAATATCCATTGGTATGTCGCCAGCATTCAGGCGCACGTCAAACAACTCCGCCATGCGGGTTTCAACCGGGTCTGGCAGTTTACGTGTGATGAAGACCAATGGTCTCTTGCGAGATGTCATATTTGTCCCTTTTTAACGGGTATGTTGAGACCTCTTTAACCAAAACAGGCGAAGCTTCAACAGTGAGCCGGTGACCTTCTCCTAACAAGAGCCGGAGCCGAACTCAAAGAAAAACGCCGGTGCGTGTTTGTCAGTGTTTTGTGTGTCGAGGGATTGCCATGTTCTCAGTACAGTCGCTCCTTGCAGCCGGTATCGGCTGCGCACTTCTTGCCGCCGTTTCAGGCGTCACTCCATCTTTTGCAGGTGAAGCTCAAGCTGCGGTGATGGGACCGAGCGGCCTGCCTTTGCCACGCTTTGTTTCGTTGAAGTCCAACCGCATCAATCTGCGTGTCGGTCCGGGTCGCGATTATGCGGTGCAGTGGCTTTATGTGAAGCCGGGTTTGCCGGTCGAAATCGTCCAGGAATATGACAATTGGCGCCGCATTCGTGATTCGGAAGGGACAGAAGGCTGGGTCTTGCAAACGCTTCTGTCCGGTAAACGCGCCGGAATTGCCGCGCCTTGGGGTGCAAATGGCAGCGCCGATCCGGTGCCTCTTTTCTCCCGCGCCGAAGAACATGCGGAACTGACCGCCAAGCTTGAACCGGGCGTTCTCGGCAAAGTGACGGCTTGCGATGGCAATTGGTGCAAGTTTGAAGCATCAGGCTATGATGGCTTTGTGCGCCAGACGGACATTTGGGGCGCGTACCCCGGCGAACAGTTCGACGAGTAAGTCTGGCCGGTCGGGCCTTATGCCTTCGTGTTCTTTGGAGGGACGCATCCTTCAACAGGCCAATTGTGAGAAATCGTCCATTGGCTTCGTTGTTCGTTGCCATTTGCCGGAGATTCGGCCATCTCGAAATTCAGGGTTCGGCAGCGGAACTCCGGGGTTTGTGTGAGTGGCAGACATAGATATTGCCTCCAAATTCGGCGCAGTCTGAATCCTCGGCCCGGTGGCCGAGGATGACGAACCCGCCGGATTTTCTATTTCAAATGCCAGCTGGTGTTCTCAGGACGTATTCGGCGCGTTCATCGCCTCGCGGGCGAAATAATGGCAATCGCGCAGGATATCATCGACGGCGTGAAGCGTCCGCTTGCGGTAGCCCGGCGGCGGGCCGGGGCGGAAGGGCGAGATGCGGATCGGGCGGAATTGATCCTTGCGCTGAAGCAACAGGTCGCGGCGCTGTTGCCAGCGGGCGAGACGGCGTGCCTGGCGGGGAAGATCGCTGAGCGCCTGGCGCAGCGCGCGCAGACGCAAGAAGAGAGAGGCCGCATCGATTGGCTCGTCTTGTGATGGAACGCGATGCGGCGCGGCGGTGGAGTCTTCGTCGTAAGAGCTGGAAAAGCTGTTGGTCGGCACGGCGTCTATGCTGTGATCGAAGTCTTCATGATCAAAATGCTTGAGCGGATCA
>JANMEX010000341.1:0-4918 GCA_031377485.1 Phyllobacteriaceae bacterium | reverse complement strand
TGCCAGACGCGCACTTTCAGCAAACGCCACTTCATAGCCTTCAGCGATGAGTTGGTCACGGATTGTATTCATTGCCCCTTGTACCGGGGCATAAACAATGACCCGGCGCGGGCCTTCATCCGCTGGCTGCTCTTTGGATTTTGCGCTTTCCTGCGCATCGGCGGCCAGATCGAACATATCCTGTACAACGCCCAGCAGTGTGCTTGATGAACGCCGGATAATGTCCAGCCGGCTGCGCTGTATCGGATCAAGGTCTGACTTCATCATCAGTTCGGCGGCGGTCAAAACGCCGGTCATTGGCGTTCGGATTGTATGGCTCAGGCGCGATAGCGTAACAGCCTTGATGCGATCTGCGGCAGATGCCTCGCGTTCAGCGCGGGCTGCTCGTTCTTCCATCACGGCTTCGTGATCAATGTCGCGAATGATTTCGACGTGATTTCCGTCGCTTGTTTTTTGAACTGAAAGCGTTGCATGGCTTCCGTCAAATCGAATGAACCTGATTGGTTTGCCGGTTTCAAGCGAATCTGCGCGCAACTCGCCTTGGGCCTTGAACCAGGAATCGCGCTCGTTCATCGGCAAAGCTGCGCCGACCGACTTTGCAATCGCATTCAGGACTTCCGCTTGAAGCATTCCCGGTGCGACAACAGCACCGATCAGATTGCAGCGGCGGCTGAAGGCTTTGTTTGTCGCAACGAGAAGCCCTTGCCTGTCGTAAACACAGACCTCATCGGGCACACAGTCGAGCGCAGAGAACAACTGCTCCTGCCTTAAGGAGGCATCGTTGGTCAGGCGCGCCTGCGCAGTATCGGCCTGCAATTGGCGTTCGGCGATGGTTATCAGTGCAAATCCCATCGGCGACAATTCAACGTCGCCGTGACGAATACAGGAAGAAAAATCGCCCTCTGCAAGTTTTTCAGCCAGTTCAAGATCCGTGGTGTTGATATGGCAAGTTTTGGCGGCTCGGTAGGCAGAAATTGTGCCGGCAACCACCGAAACGGCTGCGGCCAACAAAAAACCGGACGTCCCTGGTGCACTTGCACTGCCAAAAATATAGTTCGACGCAATGTTGATCACGGCTGCTGAACCCAAGGCAGCAAACCCGGTGATGATGCCGGACTGGATCGGCTCCTTTGCGAGCCGCTCGAACACAGTGGCGTTCATATTGAGTTCCTAATATTGCAATCGAGATGCCATAATACGACAACTCGTTTAGATTGCCGTTAAATCGATAAATAAAAGTTTCGATATATCGCCGCTGAGTTGTAAAGGTGTGGTTGTATCAAAAAAAAATTATGCGGCGAGTGGTGCCTTTCTGTCCAGTCGCTCCTGTTGTGGTGAGCGGCCATAAATTTCACGATAACACTTTGAAAAATGTGAGGCGGAAACAAAGCCGCATGCCACTGCAACTTCAACCACGGGTAGTGAAGATTGGATCAGCAAATGGCGGGCGCGATCCAGCCGGATTTCAAGATAATAACGCGCCGGCGAGCGGCCCATTTCATGGCGGAACAATCGCTCTATCTGGCGGCGCGAGAGGCCGACATGATCGGCAATGTCGATCAGTGACAATGGCTCGGACAGATTGGCTTCCATCAACTCGATAATGGTCAGAACCTTCGAGTTCTGTACGCCGAGCCGTGCACGCAGCGGCAGGCGCTGGCGATCTTGCGGATTGCGCACCCGGTCTGTCAGCGCCTGTTCGCAAACGCGATTGACCAGATTGTCATCATGATCATCACCAATCAACTTCACCATCATGTCGAGTGCTGCTGTGCCGCCAGCGCATGTATAAATGTTGGAATCGACCTCGAAGAGGTCGGCGAACACGTTGGCCTTGGGGAAAGACTCCGAAAAGCCTGGCAGATTTTCCCAATGGATGGCGCAACGCTTGCCGGAAAGCAGCCCGGCAGCGGCCAGGATGTGGGCTCCTGTACACAGACCTCCGACTGAGACGCCGCGATTGTATTCTTCCCGCAGGAAGGCGAAGACCGACTTGTTGTTGTATTTTTCAACGTTGACGCCGGAGCAGACAAAAATCATGGATGGCTTGTCGGGCCCCATCATCATGCGGCGTTCATCTTCCAATGACGTTGTCGTGGCGCAGGAGACGCCATTTGAAGCGGTAACGGGCTTGCCGTCCACCGAGGACAAGCGCCATTTGTAGGACTCATATCCGAGCATCCGGTTGGCAAGGCGCAGGGGCTCAATGGCTGTCGCAAATGCGATCATCGAAAAATCAGGAACGAGGAAGAAAACGATGGAGCGCTTGACGCCGGGCTTGCCGTTCATTTTTAACCTGTGAGGGCTGAAGCTGATTAAGGTGAGATGTCGCTCAAAGGCAAGGTTAAGGCTTGCCGTCAGGCATTTATCACCGGAAAGTCCTTGTGCCACAAAGTCTTTCCGGTGAAAAGGGTCGAATGTCGCATGTCGCAATATGAATTGTGTTGTGGTTGTGGCACTCAAGGTTGAATTGGTTTTCCGGAGGGTTGCAGATGGAGTTTTCACGCGCAATTGCCCACGCTTGCTTTACCGCGCTCATGTGGCTGATGTTGGTTACCGGCGTCCTGTTTGCGGCGCTGGCGGTGGTGCAGTATTGGGAAGGCGACAACAGCGCCAACCCGGTTGTGACAATCGGCAGCGCAGCCGGTAGCCTCCTGTTTGCCGGGCTGTTGAAATATTTGGCGCGACGGATCATCGCGTGATCTGTCGTCACGCTGTCATGTCATCGGACTATTTCCTCTAAAGATTGCAATTGCATTGCCGTGAAAACAGCGCTTAGCTTTATCAGGGGCGGCGATACATTTCCTTTTCAACGGAGCGTGTCATGACCAATTTCAAGACAATACGAAACAGACTTGTCGCAATTGCAGTTGCGGCTTTATCCGCGACGGCAGCACAGGCCGAAACCGTCAAGATTACGCTTCTCGGCGTTGGTGATGTCTACAAATTTGAGGGTGGCAAGGCGCGTGGTGGTGTCGCTCGGCTGAATGCCGTGGCCCGCGCCGAACGCGCAGCCAATCCGAACACGCTCTATTTCTTCGATGGCGACATGCTGTCGCCGTCACTCTTGTCCGGCTTCGACAAGGGCGAAAATATGATCAACCTGACCAATATCGTGCCATTTGACCTCGCGGTTCCGGGCAACCATGAATTTGATTTCGGTCCGGAAAACTTTGCTGAAAAGCTCAAGGCGTCGAAATACCCTTGGGCTGCCATCAACATCACCAAGGCCGATGGCTCACCCGTGGACGGTCTTGGCGGCGTGATGATGAAGGAAGTCGCCGGCGTTAAACTGGCGATCATACCAGTGGCGCAGGATACATCGCCGGAAGTGGCGAGCACAGGCGATCTGAAATTCGGCAAGACCGCGCAATCTGCCATCGATGCTGCGAAGCAAGCACGCAAGGATGGCGCGGAAATCATCGTCGGTGTGGTTCAGGCACCGCATTCGGATGATCAGGCAATGATGGCCTCCAAGGCGTTTGATGTGATCCTGTCCGGCGACGACCATGATCTGGTTGTTCAGTACAATGGCATCACCGCTTACGTGGATACGTCTTCGGAGGCCAATTATCTGGTGCCGGTCGATTTGAATGTCACCGTCGAGGAAAAAGACGGCAAGCGCTCGGTTAAATGGGAGCCGAACTTCCGCTTCATCGACACAGCATCGGTGACACCCGATCCGGAGACACAGAAAGTCGTTGATGACTATCTCAAGCAACTCGACAATGAACTGAATGTCGTGCTCGGCAAAACCGTTGGACCGCTTGACAGCCGCCGCAACGTGGTTCGCACGCAAGAGGCTGCCATCGGCAATCTGATCGCCGATGCGATGAAGGCCGCTGTCAATTCCGACATTGCCATCACCAATGGCGGCGGCATCCGCGCTGACAAGGAATATGCAGCCGGGTCGGATATTTCTCGCCGCGACATCTTGACGGAACTGCCGTTCGGCAATGTGACTGTGCTGACTGAACTGACTGGACAGCAAGTCTGGGACGGCCTGGAAAACGGTTTCTCCAAATTTGAAGATGGAGCAGGGCGCTTCCCGCAGGTTTCCGGCCTCAAGGTTGTTGCCGACGTGAAGAAACCTGCAGGTCAGCGTATCGTTTCTGTCGAAGCCAATGGTAAGCCGCTCGACAAGGCCGGGACCTACAAGCTGGCCACAAACGACTATATGCTTGGCGGCGGCGACGGTTACACAGCGTTTGCTGGAGGTAAGGTTATCGTCGATGCTCGCGCGGGTAAGCTCATCGCCAATGATGTGATGGTTCTGGTCCGTAAACTTGGTTCGGTCGACGCAAAGGTCGAAGGCCGGATTATCATTCAACAGTAGCGACTGACCGAAGTCAGCAATGGTGGTTACTTGTGCGACGGAAGGGCGTTCGTTTGCGGCGCATCATTTGTGAGCGCCGGATGAACGCCCTGTTCAGGCTGGATAAACCTTTGCATGGATAGGGTTTTTCGACAAACAGAGGGAAAATAGCCATGAACAAGATCATCGCAGCCGCACTCGCCGCAGTTATTGGCATTGGCGTTGCCGCGCCTGCCGCCGCGTCTGCTTTCTGGCCGGGCACAGTCATCAATATTGCAGCGACCGACACGCTGAAGATCCGCAAATGGCCGTCGGCCACCTCAGCAATCATTGATGCCTATGCCAAGAGTGCAAATCTTTCGATGACCGGGCGCTGCAAGAACACCGTCACCAACGTCTCATTCCGGGTTGATGCAGGTGGTTCGGCAAACTGGAAATATTCGAAAATGAAGAAGCCGAATGTCTGGTGCCAGATCATGACCGAAGACGCAGAACTGGGTTGGGCGCGAGGCAAGTTCATCTGGCCGGAGTGAGCCTGAGAAGCCAACGGATGGGCTTGATTCATTGGGAAGGCATAAAGCGATAAAATCCGGCGTGTTCTAG
>JANMEX010000320.1:0-6063 GCA_031377485.1 Phyllobacteriaceae bacterium | reverse complement strand
TTTATCAGTCGCGTTGCAAGCGGCGGCAAATGTCATCGAGTTGTTCAAGCGAACTATAGCGAATGACAATCGTGCCGCCATGGCTTTTATGGTCAATTTCGACAGCCATGCCGGTGTTGTCCGACAGCAATTTTTCGAGGGCGCGGGTATCTGCGTCTTTTTCAAATGATTTTTGCGGCTTGTCTTTAGCCGGCTTCGGGTTAAGCAATTGTTGCGAGAGAACTTCTGACTGTCGTACAGAAAGTCCTTCTTTTACAATACGTTGTGCCAATTGATCAGGATTTTCAGCAGTCACTAACGTTCGCGCATGTCCCGCTGAAAGCAACCCGGAAAGCAGCATGGTGCGAACACTGTCGGGCAATTTGAGAAGTCGCAATGAATTGGCGACGTGACTACGGCTTTTCCCGATCACAGAGCCAAGATCGGATTGTGTATATTCATGTTCGTCGATCAGCTGCTGATAACCGAGCGCTTCTTCAACAGGATTAAGGTCCGAACGCTGCACATTTTCTACAATGGCAATTTCAAGCGCCTGACGGTCATCGACTTGCCGGATCACCACAGGAACTTCCGTCAATCCGGCTCGCTGTGCTGCCCGCCAGCGCCGTTCACCGGCTATAATTTCATACCGGCTTGGGTTCGAAGGTTCCGGTCGGACAACAATCGGCTGCACCAATCCATGCGCTCGTATTGACTGCACCAGATCTTCCAGCAGGTCCTCAGCGAAGTCACGACGGGGATTGCGCGGATTGCGGGTAATCAACTCAATGGGCACCCTCCTGTCAGCGGAAACCTGCGGAATGGGTGCAGATTGCGGAGCATCCATATCGCCGATCAGCTGGGCCAAACCACGTCCAAGGCGTTTGCGTGAAGGATCTTCATTCATGTTCTCGTCCTGTCGAGCTAAACAATGTCGTTTCGGGAGTGAATCGGTCACGCCGCGCGCAACCGACGCTCCCTCTGGATAACTTCAGATGCCAATTGCAGATAGGCTTGGCTTCCTGAACACTTCAAATCATACAAAATCGCCGGCTTTCCATGGGACGGCGCTTCTGAAATACGGACGTTGCGTGGGATGATTGTCTGATAAACCTTATCGCCCATATAAGCGCGAACATCATCAACCACTTGATTTGCAAGGTTATTTCTCCCGTCATACATGGTCATGACGATACCTTGGATACTGAGATTGGGATTTAGTGATTGACGAACTTGTTCCACTGTCTGGAGCAATTGGCTTAAACCTTCCAGCGCAAAAAATTCGCACTGAAGCGGCACCAACACAGAATCTGCAGCCGCCATTGCATTGAGCGTCAGGAGGTTGAGTGAGGGCGGACAGTCTATGATCACATAGCTTACGCCACCTGTATCGCCCTCGCGCAATGCCTTGCGCAACTTGTGCGCCCGATCAGGCGACCCGGCGATTTCCATTTCAACACCGAGAAGATCAAGCGTGGAAGGCACAACACCAAGATTAGGCACAGCAGTTTTTACTGTAGCTTCCGCCACTGTGGCTTGTCCGGTAATCACATCGTAGGAAGACTTTTCACGGTTGCGCCGGTCAATACCAAGGCCAGTTGAGGCATTTCCCTGTGGATCAACGTCCAAAATCAACACTCGCTCACCAATCGCGGCCAGCGCAGTTGCCAAATTGATGGCCGTCGTGGTCTTGCCGACCCCACCTTTCTGGTTAGCAATTGTAATAATGCGCGGCGTCGGGAACATATCAAGCTTCCTTGGGTGCAGGAAATTGTGGCCCGCTTTGAGCGGTTTCCATGCGTATTTCGAGTATGGCCGAAGCGGAATCAACCATGCTTGTGTGTTCTATCAGACTAAACCGCTCCAAGTCTCGCACCAGCTTTACTTCCTCACGGAATTCACGTCCTTTGTGGAAAAGTGATGTGGATCCGGTCTTCAACCAAGGTTCGGAAAGCCGAAGCAATTCCGGAAGATTGGCTAAAGCACGCGCTGTTATGACGTCAGCCTTTTGAATTTCCTGATACGCATTTTCGATTCTGACTTGATGAACGATCCCGAGCCCACCCGTTTCCAGAATGGCATTGCGCAAGAAAGCAGCCTTTTTTCCATTGCTTTCAATAAGATGCACAACCCCGGAATTATTTTCCTTCATAAAAATGGACATCACAATACCAGGCAGGCCGCCACCAGACCCTAAATCCAGCCAAGTACCCAGAGGCTTCCGAATTGCAGCGAGTTGTGCACTGTCAAGTATATGGCGCTGCCAAAAGTCATTTAGCGTCGATGGCGCCGCTAAATTGAATGCCTTGGACCATTTGAAAAAATGGGCCTCATATGCAAGTAGCCGCTCAAATGTTTCACGTGAAACGTCAGGAAGAACGCCCTGCAGTTGCCGTAAGCGCGAATCAGCAATCATTCAATTAACACTGCGCAGGAAAGATTCAGCTCGCCGAACTTCCATTATTACCAACGAGAGTGCAGCAGGCGTCATGCCATCTATTCGCTGAACATCAGATATGGAACGAGGCTTACGGTCGGACAATTTCTGTCGCAATTCGTTTGATAATCCGGAGAGCTGTGTAAAATCTGCATTTTCCGGTATCAAACGAGCCTCTTCTTTCCTCACAGCCGCAACATCTGATAACTGCCGATCCAAATAGACAGAATATTGCGCTTCAATCTCAAGTGCGTCGGCCGATCTTTGATCGATCGATAAAAGCTGTGGCCAAATTTCAGCCAACCGCGCGAGGTTGATTCCTTGATATGCCAATAGATCAAACGCAGACCTGCGGATGCCATCATGATTTATATGCAGATCATATCTGGACGCCTCTTGCGGCGTTACTGACAATGACTGACTGAGTGAGCGCGCCGCTGACAAAGCCGCAGTCATTTCAACAAACCGCGTCTCACGCTCGGTGGCGACGATACCAAGCTCCATACCCTTTTTTGTCAATCGGACATCAGCATTGTCAGCTCTAAGTGAAAGTCTGAATTCAGCCCGCGATGTAAACATGCGGTAAGGCTCCGTAACACCGTGAGATGTCAAATCGTCGACCATAACGCCGAGATAGGATTCTGTACGGCTGAAGCATATCTGCTCACTACCCCCTGCGTAGCGCGCGGCATTGAGGCCGGCAAGCAAACCCTGTGCAGCGGCCTCTTCATAACCCGTTGTTCCATTAATTTGTCCCGCCAGATACAAGCCGGGGACACGTCGAGTCTCCAAAGTTGGCAACAACTCCCTCGGATCTACATGATCATACTCAATGGCGTAGCCCGGTTTCAGCATTAAAGCTTTTTCCAAACCGGGAATGGTTTTGAAAAATGCGACTTGTACGGCCTCGGGCAACGAAGTTGACATCCCATTTGGATAAACTGTCGGATCGTCTAGTCCCTCAGGCTCAAGAAAAATCTGATGGCCATCACGATCACCAAATTTGACAATCTTGTCTTCTATGGACGGGCAATAACGCGGCCCAACGCCTTCAATCGCGCCGGAATATAGTGCAGACAAATGCAGATTATCGCGAATGACTTTGTGCGACGCCAATGTTGTGCGTGTAATGCCACACTCCACCTGGGGACATATCAAACTATTTGTCATTAACGAAAAGAACGACGGTTTTTCATCTGCGCCTTGTTTTTCAAGGCTTGCCCAGTCGATCGTTCTTCCATCCAAACGGGCCGGCGTACCGGTCTTTAGTCGACCGAGTTTGAAGCCAAATCGCTCCAATGTTTCACTCAAACCAAGTGCAGGTTTTTCGCCAATACGTCCCGCGGGTACTCTTACATTTCCCATATGAATAAGACCACGAAGAAACGTCCCCGTGGTTAGAACAACAGATCTGCAACGCAGTGCTCGTCCGTCCGAAAGATAAACACCTGCTACACACCCACTATCCATAATCAAATCATGGACTTCGCCCTCAATCATCGTGAGGTTTGCTTGTTCACCCAGGATTTGCTGGACAGCGCTTTTGTATAAAGACCGATCGGCTTGTGTTCGCGGACCTCTGACAGCGGGCCCTTTGCGGCGGTTCAGCAAACGGAATTGAATGCCCGATCGGTCCGCAGCTCGCCCCATCACACCATCAAGAGCATCGATCTCGCGGACGAGATGGCCTTTACCAAGTCCGCCAATTGCTGGATTGCAGGACATTGTGCCGACTGTGGAAAGACTGTGAGTAACAAGCGCAGTACGTGCACCTGCCCGCGCGGCTACTGCCGCAGCTTCAGTGCCCGCGTGTCCCCCACCAATGATTACGACATCGAAGTTCATTAATTCGCTCTTGATTTATCGAGGGCAGCCTTGATGCAATGACTATTTCAAGTCAAGTGATCTGATGTTTCACGTGAAACAAAGATTCCATATAGCAATGACTGATTCTAATTGTGCCGGTGTTTCACGTGAATCATTTTCCAATGCAAAATTTGGAGAATATAGCACCTAACAACTCTTCCACTCCAATTCGGCCAGTTAACCGACCGATTTGGTCACTTGCCAACCGAAGATGTTCAGCAACAAGGTCAAGGGCAAATCCATATTTGCGTGCATACCCCAATTCACCGACAACAGCTGAAAGCAGGCCAACATGTCGATCATGAATGGCAAACAAGTCTGATGCGGACACGCTCTTCTCAGCTGCCGTTGCAACCACGGTCAAAAGCGCGTCAATTCCAATTCCTGTTTTCGCAGATATCAATAGGTCATATCCAGAAGCCAAGCCCTCGAATGTGTCAACCTTGTTTCCAACCCGTAGCACAGCGCAAGAACTCGGACCTAAATCAATTTGTGCAGGGTTTGACACGTCCTCAACCAACACAATTAAATCTGCCGCTTCTGCACGACTTCGTGCTTTATCAATACCAATCGCTTCAATCCGACCTGGGTTTTTGCGAATGCCAGCCGTATCGGTAACAATGACAAGATTTCCAGCCAAATCCAATCGTACATCGATCAAATCACGCGTCGTGCCTGGCTCTTCAGTCGCAATTGCCACCTCACGCCCCGCCAAAGCGTTGATTAGCGTTGATTTGCCGGAGTTTGGGGCACCGAGTATAACAACACGATACCCCTCGCGAATAATCTCAGACTGACGAAATCCAGCGGTATGAGTGCTTATTTCAGCCATGAGGTCAGAAAGTGTCTGATCAAGGCTGCCGAGCACACCATCTGTTACATCCTCCTCCTCAGAAAAATCAATGACGGCCTCAACCATGGATCTTGCAAGCAAAATTCTGGAACGCCACCCCTCATAAAGTGTTCGCAAACCTCCGTCGGATTGAACCAATGCCAACCGCCGCTGTGCTTCGGTCTCAGCATTGATCAAGTCACCAAGGCCCTCAGCCTGAGTCAAATCCAATTTGCCATTTATAAATGCGCGGCGGGTAAACTCGCCAGGCTCGGCATTGCGCACACCATCAAATTCTGAAAGAACGGAATTTAGCGACCGGACAACCGCTACGCCGCCGTGAACATGGAATTCGCAAGAATCTTCGCCGGTGAAACTGTTTGGGCCTTCGAAAAAGACAACGAGGCCCTTGTCAATGAGTGCGGCCCCATTGCCTCGAAAAGAACCATACGACATTGCGCGTGGCATCGGGACTGACCCAAATATCGTTTCGAGGACGAATCGAACCTTGGAACCAGACACGCGCACGACTGCAACACCTGCAGGAAGTCTACCGCTGGAAAGCGCAAATATTGTGTCCGTATTTGACATGTGGGCCCGGGTCCACTTTGCTGAGGGCGACGCTAAGTCAACCCACAGCAATAGTTAACAAAACATTTAAGAAATCAGATCATATCGAACCCGGATCGAAAATCTGTCCGAAGCCAGCGATTCGAAATCAGGTATTCATCGAGTCGAAGAATTCGCCATTCGTTTTTGTTTGCTTAAGCTTGTCGATCAGGAATTCAATCGCATCCGTTGTACCCATCGGCGCAAGAATACGACGAAGTACATAAATCTTCTGAAGCTCCTGACGAGGCACAAGAAGATCCTCTTTGCGCGTCCCGGACTTGAGAATGTCCATCGACGGGAAGATGCGTTTGTCAGCAACCTTGCGGTCCAGCACGAT
>JANMEX010000275.1:0-32518 GCA_031377485.1 Phyllobacteriaceae bacterium | reverse complement strand
TGTGGTTGTAAAGATTCAGGATTATTTTCGGCCTCGGCGCTGCCCCTCATCCGTCCGCTTCGCGGCCACCTTCTCCCCGCTCGCGGGCCGAAGGGAAGGGCTAGCGCTTCGCGGCCACTGCCGGGGCGAGCCACGGGGCCTCGCCCCGGCAGGTAAGCTCGCGAGTGTAATTTGGCAATCTGAAGCACTAATTTTGAGGCGAACCTGCCACGCGCTTTTTCAGATCATCAATCATCCACTGGTCAATGGGGCCCAAGATGCCTTTGGCCTGCATGGCCTCGGCCTGCTGCAAGGCTTTGGTGAAATTGGCCGTAGGATCGGCGCCGTCTTCGGCCAATTTGTAATGGCCAACGATAATGTCGCGTTGAAGTTCGGCGTTGGCAGGTTGGCGGGCGGCGAGCGCCTGCGTGATGACAAGACCTTTGCCGTGCGACAGCGCAGCAGCATCTGATTGACCGGCTGCCATTTGCGCGTCGCCAATTTTACCAAGACTCACCGAGAGATCACGCTGCAAATCAAGATTGGCAGGGTCCTGAGCCGCGATCTTTTCCATGATAGAAAGCCCTTGAGTAAAGCTGTTCAAAGCCTCGTCTGTAGCATTTGTCGACAGCTTCACATTGCCGATCTTGATAAGATTGACAGCCAAATCCCTTTGCCATTCGCTATTTGCCGGATCAATCCGGATCAGCTTTTCGCGAATGGCCAACGCCTTTGAAAACGCTGTGAGCGCTTCATCAGGACTGTTCGTCGCTGCCTTGATTTCTGCGGTCTTGGCGTAACTGACCGCCAGCGCGCGCAAGATTTTCGCATAATCGGGCGCCCGGCTGAAGAGCTCCTCGATGAGACGCAAACTATCAGAATAGGCGGCCAAAGCCTGTTCGGCATGGTTCATCCGCACTTCCATGTCACCGGCGTCATTGAGAAGCGCCGACAGATCAAGCCGTGCTTCAGCGTTGCTTGCGTCCTTGTTCGCCAAAGTCTGCATCAGGCCGATTGCATCCTGATAGGCGGCAAGCGCCTTGTCATAGGCTCCGGCGGCGGCATGAAGATCACCCAACTTTTTAACGCCGACAGCGAGGTTGCGCGCCAAGCCTGCATCGCCCGGATTGCTCTGAGACAATTGCCCGGAGATCTTGATTGCCGCCTGATAATTTTCTTCTGCGCCAAGAGCATCACCCCGATCCATCAGCACATCGCCAAGCCGGTCAAGCGCGGCACTGTGATCAACGGGATTTGTTTCTGCCGGAACCAGCGCCAGAAAACGCCGGAACGCATCTTCTGCTTCGGTCAACGTACCGGCAACAATGGCCGCATCACCGAGCCCAAGCCAACTGTCTTTGGCGGTCGGGTCAAGCGCTGTCGCCTGGCGGTAAAGCGTCAATGCCTTCCCCGCATCGCCGACAATGGCGAGCGCCGCAAGGTGCCGTGCCGCAAGTGCCTGTTCGGCTTGTGCACCGGCGGCTTCGCCTGCGCTCTTGGCATAAACTTCTTGCAGCAAACCTTCGGCGAGTTTCAGATTGCCACGGTTTGCTGCATCCAGCGCCTGATCGACCTGATCTTGCGTGGTGCCGGCCGAACCGCCATTTTGCTGAAGGCTGACCATCGCGTCAGTTAATTGCGCGATCTGCTGCGGGTTCAATTGCTCGGCGATCGCGGGAGGAACAAGGAAGGACGCAGGGTTTTTGCCGGTCCAATAATCCGATGATAGCCAGCCCGGTATCCCGACCAGAAAACCGAACAGGCCCAGACCCGCCATCAACTTGCTGAACGGCCCCATCGCCCGCCATTCATCACGGATGGTCAAATGTTTGGGCTCGGAATGTTGCGCTGCTGCAATAATGGGCGCGCTTTCAGCGGGCGGCGCTTTTTTGGCCCGCGCCCGCGGCTTGCTGCTCCTGGAGGTCTTGCTTTCTTCCGCCGTCAATTCCGCCGCCCTGCTGTTGAAAAAGAGCAATGGCATTGCCACGCCGGAATTTCAATGAAAGGCGTCAAACAAGTCCCTCAATAACCGCATGCTGGATCAGCATCACGGTCTTGGCGTCAACGATGCCACCATCGCGCACCAGTGTCAGCGCCTCTGCCAGAGGCATTTCGAGGACTTCAATATCCTCACCCTCGTGTGCATTGCCGCCGCCATCGGACATGCGGTCGGACGGGGAATAATCCGCCATGAAGAATGACAGCCGTTCGGTCACCGAGCCGGGACTCATATAGATATCATAGATTTTGCGCACCGTGCCGAGCCGATAGCCCAACTCTTCCTGCGCCTCCTTGCGGATGCAGGTCTCTGGGTCATCGCCCTCGAGCAACCCGGCACAGGCCTCGATCAAGAGACCGGCATCGCCCTGCAAATGCACCGGTAACCGGAACTGTTTGACCAGAAGCACCGTCTTGCGCGCCGGATCATACGGCAGGATCACCGCCGCATGGCCCCGGTCATAGGATTGGCGGATCTGGCTTTCCCAAACGCCATCGCGCCGCTGAAGCTCGAACTCATGGCGCGTCAGGGTTGCCCACTCATCCGACAGAATGGTGGACTTGAGATTGCGGATTTCAGCTTTGGTCGACACGTCTTATGCTGCCGATAGCCGGGCCATTGTCTCGTCATCCACTTCGAAGTTGGCGTAGACGTTTTGCACGTCGTCATCGTCTTCGAGATTGCCGACCAGCTTCATCAGCGATTGTGCGCGGTCTTCATCGACGGGAATGTTGTTTTGCGGCTTCCAGATGATCTTGGCGCTTTCTGCCTCGCCGAGCGAGGTTTCAAGGGCTTTGGAAACTTCGTTCAGATTCTCGAAGGCGCAGAGAATTGTGTGGCCTTCCTCATCCGAAGCAACATCGTCCGCCCCGGCCTCAATGGCCGCGTCCATCACCTTGTCGGCGGAACCGGCGGATACCGGATAATAGATTTCGCCAACACGGTCCCACATGAAGGCAACGGAACCTGTTTCGCCAAGCGCCCCGCCAGCCTTGGTAAAGGCGGCACGGACGTTGGAGGCGGTGCGGTTGCGGTTGTCGGTCAGAGCCTCGACGATGAGAGCAACACCGCCCGGACCATAGCCTTCGTAGCGCACTTCATCATAGTTTTCCGTATCGCCGCCGGCTGCCTTGTTGATCGCGCGGGCGATATTGTCCTTGGGCATCGACACGGCCTTGGCGGCCTGGATGGCAAGGCGCAGGCGGGGATTCATGTCTGGGTCCGGCGCGCCCATCTTGGCGGCAACCGTCAACTCGCGGCCGAGCTTGGAAAACATTTTCGAGCGCACCGCGTCCTGACGGCCCTTGCGGTGCATGATGTTCTTGAATTGTGAATGGCCAGCCATGGCTGCTCCTGAATGGTCTTTTTTGATATGATGGCGGCTTATAGGCAAATTGGCCGTTTGCGTCCAGCCATGGCGACGCCGTTACTGCTTCGGAAGAAAAGGTCGCTCTCTGATCACTGGACCGATGGCGACAACATTCTTGCCGCGCTTGCAGGCAATGCCGCCACGCATAGCCGTGCAGGCAAAGCCACCGGTTTCCCAAGTCGAACCATAGGCAAGCACATTGCGGCCCCTGCAGCAGTCGAGCTTTCCTTCGACGCGCAACGGACGGGCTTTTCCTGTCGGGCCAAGGCTGAAGGCAATGAACTTTCCGATGAGCCTGTAGCAGTGCAACTCCGGCCCTTTGACACCGGTCTTGATGCCTCCGGCGCCATCGAACGGAATATAGGTGCAGCCGATTTCACCAGCGGGTGTCTTGAACTGGACAACGCCGCTGGACTGCGGCGCAAAGCTGAGCGTGGGCGCCGAAACCGGAGCCAACCCGATCGCCAACAGGGCGCAAACAAGTGCCAAACGGCAGATCATAAAGGAAGTCGTTTCATCAAAATCTCCAAGGAGCAGCCAGAAGGACGACGCTACCGCACAAAAAAATATGCGGCAACACCATCGTGAGGGCATGCTGGCCCATTGCGAACCACGGTTATGGGGCGCATCAATCTGCAAACGTCAACATGGCATTGAAATGAACTCGGATCGTCCCACCCTTCCCCGCGCCATTTGGGCCATTGGCTTTGTCTCGATGTTCATGGACATCTCGTCCGAGATGATCCACGCGCTGCTGCCGGTTTACCTCACCACGGTCCTTGGGGCATCGATGATGTCAGTCGGCCTGATCGAGGGGATCGCCGAGGCGACCGCGTCGATTACCAAGCTGTTTTCCGGCGTGATTTCTGACTGGTTCGGCAAGCGCAAGCTGCTCGCAGTCATCGGCTATGCGCTTGCAGCTTTCACCAAACCGATATTTCCCCTGGCAACAACCATTGGCTGGATCACGACGGCTCGTTTTATTGACCGCGTCGGCAAAGGCATACGCGGCGCACCGCGCGATGCGCTGGTCGCAGACATCGCGCCGAAAGAGCTGCGCGGCGCGGCCTTTGGGCTTCGCCAGTCGCTCGACACGGTGGGTGCGTTCCTTGGCCCGGTCATCGCGATTGTGCTGATGTGGTGGTCGGCCAATGATTTCAAGTTCATCTTCTGGATGGCTGTGATCCCGGCATTCATCGCTGTCGCGGTGCTGGTCTTTGGCGTGAGGGAGCCGGCGGATGTTCCCCGCGCCAAGGGGCAAGTGTGGCCACTGTCGAGACAGGCGATGAAGGCGATGGGTGGTGGCTTTTGGCTGGTGATGGCGATCGCCGCACTGTTTACCCTGGCGCGTTTTTCGGAAGCCTTTCTCATCCTCAAGGCGCAGCAATCTGGCCTTTCGGTGATGTGGATGCCCTTGGTGCTGGTGGTGATGAATGTCACTTACGCACTGGCGTCTTATCCGGCAGGCGTCCTGTCTGACCGGTTTGGTCGTGCTGCACTGCTCGGCATCGGCATGATCGTCTTGATCGCCGCTGACATTGTGCTTGCCAGATCAACGGCCCTTGCCGGTGTGACCTGTGGCATTGTTCTATGGGGGCTGCATATGGGACTGACGCAAGGAACATTGTCCACGCTGGTTGCCGACCACGCCCCGAAGGCGCTGCGCGGCACCGCCTTCGGGCTTTATAATCTCGTCACGGGCGTCGCACTTCTGGCAGCAAGTCCGATTGCTGGCTATCTTTGGGATGGCCACGGCGCTGCCCTGACATTTTACGCAGGCGCAGGGTTTGCGCTGCTTGCGCTCACCCTGCTCATGTTTGCCAACACGTTTATTCTCGCGCCGGAACAGGAATCGTCAAAGCGCTGACTGATTTTTCAAGGCAGCCCGTTTCTTAGCCGTGCGGTTGCGCGAGAACATGTTGAGCAATTCCACAAAGGCCGAGAATGCCATGGCCGCGTAGACGTAGCCCTTTTCGATGTGGAAGCCAAAGCCCTCGCCGATCAGCGTCGTGCCGATCATCGACAGGAAGCCGAGCGCCAGCATCACAATGGTCGGGTTGGCTTCGATGAATTTGGACAAGGGTTCGGCAGCCAGCATCATCACGGCAACTGCGACAACGACGGCAATCACCATGATGCCGATCTCGTCGGTCATGCCAACGGCGGTGATGATGGAGTCGATTGAGAACACCAGATCGAGAAGCAAAATCTGGAAAATCGCCGCGCCCATCGACATGGCGACGGTCTCGGTGACGAAATCGCCCTCGGGGTGGGATGGGTCAGTTGCGTGATGGATTTCCTTGGTGGCTTTCCAGACGAGGAACAGGCCACCGGCAATCAGGATCATGTCGCGCCATGAAAAGGCGTGTTCGAAAACGGTAAACACCGGCTCGGTCAGCGTGACGATGATGGCAATGGTGGACAAAAGCCCAAGGCGCAGCAAAAGCGCTGCTGAAATGCCGATACGGCGCGCCCGCTTTTGCTGTTCTTTCGGCAATTTGTTGGTGAGGATGGAAATGAATATCAGATTGTCGATGCCAAGCACGACTTCCATGACAATCAGCGTGGCCAGCGCGATATAGGCAGTCGGATCAGCAAGAAAGGCAAACATGTTCATTTGAAGTCCCCGGTTGCAAGTCAGGGGGATATGGGTGCGCGGCGGGGGGATTCAAGCCGTCACTGCCACCAGCTTGGCACGGTTTCCTCAAGTCTCGGCCCCAATCTCAGCGGTGCGATGCGTTCGCACAGGCCTGTGCGGTCGGAAATTTCCAGGCCTACGCCGCACAGCGTTGCCTCGCCTTGCGCTGCCTCGAACCGGCCCTTGGGCACTTTTGACAGGAACCGGTTGAGAGGCTCTTCCTTGTCCATGCCGAGCGAGGAATCATAATCGCCGCACATGCCGGCGTCCGTAATGTAGCCGGTGCCATTCGTCAGGATCTGGTGGTCAGCCGTCGGCTGATGCGTGTGGGTTCCGACAACAAGAGAGGCGCGGCCATCGACATAATGGCCGAAGCACATTTTCTCGGATGTTGCCTCCGCATGGAAATCAAAGATCACCGCATCGGCCTGTTCACCGAGCGGACAAGCATTGAGGATCCCCGCGCCGCAGGTGAACGGATCATCAAGTTCCGGATGCATGAACACGCGGCCCATGATGTTGGCCACCAGCACGCGCGCGCCGTTTCTGGCCAGAAACAGGCCGGAGCCTTTGCCCGGTGTTCCGGCAGGATAATTGGCCGGACGGATAAAGCGTTCATGCCGGGTGGAAAATTCGAGCGCCTCGCGCTGGTCCCAGACATGATTGCCAGTGGTCACAACGTCGGCACCGGCATTGATCGTTTCGACATGGATTTCTTCGGTAATGCCGAAACCGCCCGCCGCGTTTTCGCCATTCACCACCACGAAATCCAGCTTGTAATCGGAAATCAGACCCGGAAGCCGCTTCCAGACCGCTGTGCGGCCCGAACGGCCAACCATATCACCAAGAAATAAAAATCGCATGAGCGGTTCTTTATCTGCAAGAGTTGAAGCGGCGCAACCCGCTTTCGCTCAGCATCGCATCAAGCGGAACGTCATGTGGCTCAAACGGCACGGCTTCGACTTGCTGGCAGTCAAAAGCAATGCCGACAAGGCGGGGTGTGATGCCTTTCGCTTTGAGCCGTGCAATCGCCCGGTCATAATAGCCTGCGCCATAGCCGATACGATTGCCGTCGCCATCAAACGCCGCCAGGGGCACCAGCATCAGGACCGGATCAAGGACAGCGGCCTCGGGTCCCGGGCCGACAGTGCCGAACCCCATGTCAATCATCGGCGCGCCGCGCACCAGTTCGCGGAACTCGATGGTTGTCTTGTCAAGAATCGCTGGAACGCAAATGCGCCCGCCCTTGTGCGTCATCGCCGCCATCAAGGGCCGCACATCGACCTCTGAGCGCATCGGCATGAAAGCGGAAACCACTTCGCCCGGAACCAGTTCAAGTTCGCGCGCCCCGGTCTCGGCGATCTGCAGGCTCATTTCGATACGGTAATCCAAAGCCAACGCATCACGCCGCGCCAAGGCTTCATTTCGCAACAGTTTTTTCAGGGATTTGGGATCGGACATTTGAATGCAGTCAGCACTGGATCGTCCAAAATTCGCTGCGACGCGTCAAATGGAGTGATTTTCGAGAACCGGAGCGGAGCGTACTCATGTACGTGAGCACCGGAAGCGGAGAAAATTGCTTCAGTTGACCGTCGCAGTAGAATTTTCGACGGTCCAGTTGAGCGATCCACACAACCGGTGGAAAGGTTGATCCCGGGTGCCTACAAAGTAGGTGGGCGCCGTGTGCTCCAGCCCACGGGCCAAAACAGGGACAGCTCCCTAAGGATCAGTATGGCCCCGGGGAATATGTTATTCCTGCCGGGAAGCGCAGATCGCCCGCAACACATATAGGCGCGGTTTGGTCAGGTGACCAGCGGCAAATGCTGGGGATTTGAAAAGGGCTGGTTTGACATGCCCTCAATCCGTTCAGCCACCAAACTCTGTAGCCGCCACAGATTGCTGTCGTGGATGCCTTTGTTCTCGAGACTGGCAACGGTGTTGTGAAGATACTCCGCCCCCGTGCCCCAATGTCCGCAGGCATTTGCAAGAATATCGGCAACAGCTTCCGGCGCAAGGCGTCCCGCGTAGAGCGGCGATGCCCGGTTCATGACGAAGGTCAGCGCGGGCACAGTCCCCGTTGCAGTCGAGACCGAAATCCATTTCGGCATGCTGTTTGCGGGCTTGTACGTGAACTCCCGCCGGAACAGCTTTCCAAACTGGCCGACAAGATCATTGGCGGGCAAGGTATACAACATGCCCTTGCATTGCCCGCCCCTGTCCAGCGCCATCATCAGGCCCGGCTGGCTGTTCGTGCCGCGAAAGCGCGGCATTCGAAAGCAAAAAGACCTATGCCAGCCTCTGGCGTTGCCGATTTCCTCGTCCGTATGCTCGATTTCCGGCTTCCAGATCAAGGAACCATAAGCAAACACACGGGTCGGCGCGGAAGGCTCGGGGTGCGATCGCACCATCCTGTCCACCCAGTCGTCATAGTCCGCGTCCGCGTGCAACTGAGCACCCGGCGCCGGTCCCTCATCTTCGACAATACGGTGGACCCGGGAAATATGCTCCGGTGTCAGCGACATTTTCCTCATGAGCCGACAGCTCCCTCGTCCGGACAGAACGGACTGTTGAGCCTACTCAAGAGGTATGACGTCGTCAAATATCCCAAACGGCATAGCGCCGCTCGATGAGTTGGTTAAGGACCTAAGACATGCCCAGTGCGTTCATGTACAGTTCGAGGATTGTTTCCTCTTCCTGACGCTCGGCCTGGTCTTTCTTGCGAAGACGGATGATGGTGCGCACCGCCTTGGTATCAAAGCCTGTGCCCTTCATTTCGGCATAGACTTCCTTGATGTCTTCGCTGACCGTCTTTTTGTCTTCTTCAAGCCGCTCGATGCGCTCGATAAAGGCGCGCAGTTGGCCTGCGGCAACGGTCTGTGAGCTTTCGGTGATGTCGTCAGCCATGATGTCCTCGTCAATGATTTTTAAGGCCGCAACAGAATCGGGCAGCCAAGGGGAAATTGGTGCGCTTCGATGCCCGACCAACACGCTGCCGTCAATCCGTGCGCGAACCGTAATGTTTGTGCAGATGAATCGAAGGATCACAATTGATCCCTACGAGCATGGGCGCAAGGCGCGTCGCCCAAGCCAGTTGCCCGTCAGCGTCGGCAATCAAATCCTGCCGGATCTCGATCAGCACATGCGCACGACCTGCCTCGGTTCCCGCCTCGTGCATGGTGTCGCCTTTCAAAGCCCCGTCATACGGCTCATTGTCGCCGACAACCAGCGCCGGATCGCGGGCCAAAAGCGGCAGAAGTGCATGTGCGGCGCGGTCATCCTTGTCCCACAACAGCCCGACATGCCACGGGCGCGACCGGCCGGCCATGACCGGCGTGAACGAATGAACTGAAATGATCAGGCACGCACCGCCGCAGGCTTCATCGCAAAGCGCGGCGCTTTCGAGCACCTGATTGCGGAACGGTTTGAAAAACCGCTCAATCCGGCTTTGCCGTTCCGCCTCGTAGAGCGGGTAATTGCCGGGAATGACGGAGCCATCATAAATCTGGCGGATCAAGGTCGGGTCATCTTCACCGCGATTGGGATCAATCAGCAGCCGCGAATACCGCGCCATGATGGCGGGGGCGCCGGTCATCCGCGCCAAATGGCGCACAACAGTTTCTACACCGATATCATAGGCAATATGACGTTCAAATTCTTGCTCCGGCAGCCCCAAACGGTCATACTCTTGCGGAAGATGGCGCATTGCATGATCGGCAACGATCAGCATGCCGCCGGATGGATCACCGGCAATCAATTCGACAGGTTCAAATGAATTCATATCAGATGCTGCTGGCCTTGGGCGCGAAAGAGACCAATCTCTGTCATGCGTTCAGGCATTTCGCAATCGCTTGCGCCCAAATGCCGGCAATTCATAACGAATGGCTTCAATCAAATCGATTAGATCACGCGTTGACATCTGCGCCTTTCTCCAACAAAAGGGGCCTCGCAAAGTGACGGAAACTGGTGCGGAAGGGCATTTCATGGCCAGGCGGGTTTTGGGGCTGAAGCTCCGGACGCTATACCCGGTCTTGTTGGGTGCGATTTCGTGTTTTTTCGCCGCTTCGCAGCCGGCCATGGCCGATTTTCGCGTCTGTAACGCGACACAAAGCCTGATCGGCGTGGCCATTGGTTACCGGGTCAAGACCGGCTGGACCACAGAAGGCTGGTGGCACATTGATCCTTCGAGCTGCAAAACGCTGATTGAAGGCCCGCTTTCCTCAAGATACTATTATCTCTACGCTGAAGATGCCGAACGCGGCGGGCGGTGGGAAGGCCCGGTCAACATGTGTGTGGCCGAAAAAGAATTCAAAATCGCCGGCATCAACGACTGCTTCGCACGAGGCTTTCAACGTGCCGGTTTTCAGGAATATGACACTGGTGAACAGTCGAGCTGGATGGTCCAGATGACTGATGATCCGGCAACAGGCGCCCCTCCCGCGCCGGGGACAAACCCATGAGACGCACACGCAAGGTAAAAATTCTGGCCACGCTCGGACCTGCATCGTCAGAAGAGAGCATGATCCGCCGCTTGTATGAGGCAGGTGCGGACGTGTTCCGCATCAACATGAGCCACTCAAGCCATGACATGTTGCGCGATCTGGTCAAACGCATCCGCGCTGTTGAAGTGGCTGTGGGACGTCCGATTGGCATTCTCGCCGATTTGCAGGGACCGAAGCTGCGCGTCGGCAAATTTGCTGACACCAAGGTGACATTGGTTCCAGGCGATATATTCACGCTCGATGACAATCCGGCACCGGGCGACACCAAACGCGTGAACCTTCCCCATCCGGAAATCCTGCAATCGGTCGAGCCAGGCCATCGCCTGTTGATTGACGACGGCAAGCTGGAGCTTCTGGCCGAAGTCTGCGACGGCAAGTCCATCCGCTGCAAGGTGATCGCAGGAACGTCGATTTCCGACAAAAAGGGTGTCAGCCTGCCGGACACCACGCTGCCGGTTGGCGCGCTGACCGAAAAGGATCGGGCCGATCTTGACGCTGCGCTTGCGGCGGAAGTTGACTGGGTTGCGCTATCATTTGTCCAGCGACCCGAAGACATTGCCGAAGTGCGCAAGATCGCGCGCGGCCGCGTTGGCATCATGTCCAAGATCGAAAAGCCGCAGGCCGTTATCCGGCTGGCGGAAATTCTCGAATTGTCCGATGCACTGATGGTTGCGCGCGGCGATCTGGGCGTGGAAATGCCGCTGGAATCGGTTCCGGGCATCCAAAAGCAGATCACCCGCGCCGCCCGCAAGGCCGGCAAGCCGGTGGTTGTCGCAACGCAGATGCTCGAATCCATGATCACCGCACCGGTTCCGACACGTGCGGAAGTGTCTGACGTTGCAACGGCTGTGTTTGAAGGCGCGGATGCTGTGATGCTGTCTGCCGAATCAGCCTCCGGCCAATATCCGGTGGAAGCCGTATCGACGATGGTGCGTGTGGCACAAAAGGTCGAGCGCGACCCCTATTATGACAACATCATCCATGCCCAGCGGGCAGAGCCGGATGCAACGGCGGCTGACGCCGTATCGGCAGCGGCGCGCCAGATTGCCGAGACGCTGAAGCTTTCGGCGATTGTCACCTATACGGGTTCAGGCACCACCGGTCTTCGCGCCGCGCGTGAGCGCCCGCAAATACCGCTGATCAGCCTGTCGCCAAATGTCCAGACAGCACGGCGTCTGGCGCTGGTCTGGGGCTTGCATTGCGTGGTGACACCCGATGCGACTGATCTGGATGATATGGTCGACCGCGCCTGCCGTATTGCGTTTTCGGAAGGCTTCTCAAAGCCCGGCGACCGGTTGATTATCACGGCAGGCATTCCGTTTGGAACGCCGGGCTCCACCAACATGCTGCGCATCGCCTACGTCGGTTCGGATGGGTTGCACGGCGCCTGATACCGCCTGCGAATTGAGAAATATCAGTTCTGAGACCCGCCCTTGAGGCGGGTTTCGACTTTTCGCGCCAAGGCTTGCAGATCGCGCGGCATGCCCGCCACCTTTTCTATGGCCGCAACGGCAAGATCTCCGGCAACATAGTCCGGCTTGTGGCCAAGCCCGTCGATCCAGACCAATTCAGAGCCGGAAATGTCGCGCGCCAGGCCCTTGGAATGGATTTCTTCGGCGACGACTGAATCCCTGTTTCCGGAAATGATGACAGTTGGCGCAGTGATTTCCTTGTAGCGCGGCTGAAGACGCGCATTGTGCGCGCACAGGCTGCCGACTTGCCGCGCATTGGCGCGAAATGATCTGGGTCGCAGCACCATTTCGATGGATGCATCTTCAGTATAGTTCTTCGGCATCGCATTCGGCTCAAACACCCCGCGCGACCCTTCGTTCAAGCGCAGTTTGCCAGCAGGCAGGGCGATTGTTTCAGAAAATATAGGGCCGACCACAGGCGTGTTGGTCAAATCATAATAGCCAGCGACATCGCAGCCGGGCCAAGGGTGGGTGGCAGCGGAAAGAAACACCAGTCCCCTGATTTTTTCAGGATGGTGGACCGCAAGGCTGGCGGTAACCGATCCGCCGAATGAATGGCCAACGATGATGGCAGACGGGATCGACAGCCTGTCCATCAACTTGGCAACAACCTCTGCCTGCGCATCGATGTCATTGTTCGAACCGGAACCAAGTTCGGACCAGCCATGACCCGGACGATCAAAGAACAACAGCTCCGCCCGGCCTTTCATCAGGGGTAGAAACGGCACCATCGGATCCTTCAGATTGCCACTGGCACCATGAATGAAGATGATGGGCGGCAGGTCTGAGGACGGTCCGGCAGGCACCTGCACATAATGCAGACGCGCACCGTCAATATCCACGAAAGCGCCAACAGGCGGATTGTCCCGTTCAATCTGAACCACGTACAAACGTGTGCACCCCGCCAGCGCAAACAACAGCGCCAGCACGAATGCGACCATTGCAAGAGCGACGTTCAGATGCGGCTCCCGGCAAGCTGTTCTTCCAGATCGCCGACCTGTTTTTGTATGTCACGCATCTGCGGGTACACATCGAGGACTTTCCTGAATGCCGAAAGCGCGAGTTCCTTCTTGCCAAGATCAATGAAAATCATGCCCATGCCTGCCAAAGCACCGAAATGGCGCGGCTCCAGTGCCAGCGTCCGCTCTATGTCGACCATGGATTTGGCATAATTGCCGGCAAGAAAATGGGCAGTTGCGCGCCGGTTCCAGCCTTCGGCAAAGTCGGGCTTCAAAACCAGCGCCTGATCAAGAAAATCAAAGGCGGCGGGAAAGTCCTTTTTCTCCATCGCCTCCGAAGCCCACTGCATTAACAGGTCAACAGTAGCGCTGCCCGACTGCGCCCATTCGGCACGGATGCGGTCAGCCACGTCACTGGCAAGATTTTCGTTTTTTGCCCGACGCAGTTCGGCAAACATGCCATCCAAGGCAGCGGATTTCACGCTGATCTGTTTCGCATCTCCCGCATTTGCATAGGAAAATTGCGCCGAACCAAGGCTGGTCAGTGCAACAAGAACAGGAATGAATAACGACAAAAGGCGCATGGACGATACATGTGTCGTCCAGCGCCTAAGGTCAATGTCAAATTGCCGTGATCAGCCGCACAATGCGTGCGGCGCACACCTCAGCCCTGGCGGGCCTTGTAGCGTGGGGCAGTCTTGTTGATGATGTATACACGGCCCTTGCGACGAACCAGCTGGTTGTCACGATGGCGCAACTTCAAGGCCTTGAGCGAATTCTTGATCTTCATGGTACTGACCGTTCTGTTTTCGCCCGGTACGGGCAACGAAAAGCGCGCATAACAGCGCGCCATCAAAGTGGGGGGTCAATAGACGAGGAGCATTGCTGCTGTCAACCGCGCGGTACGGGTGAATCAGGAAATTTTCAGTTTTTGCGCTGCATCAGCCGCGTAAAATGCCCCATTTTTCGTCCCGGTCGCGCTTCGGTCTTGCCATAATGATGGACAACAACGCCAACTTCTCTGGCCAGCGCCTCAATCCGGTTGATTTCATCCCCGATCAGATTTTCCATCACACAGTCTGAATGGCGATAGGGGTTGACGAGCGGCAGACCTGCTATGGCGCGGATGTGCTGATCAAACTGGGAAACCGCGCAAGCTGCCTCGGTCCAATGACCGGAATTGTGCACTCGCGGCGCAATTTCATTTGCCAAGAGACTGCCATCTTCAAGCACAAAAAACTCCACGCCGATGACGCCGACATATGAGAGCGAGTTGAGGATCGCGGTGGCGGCATCAATGGCATTTTTCTGTGTGTCAGATGTGCACGCGGCAGGAACGGTAGACGTGTGAAGAATACCGCCACGGTGCACATTTTCGGCAGGATCAAATACAACAACCTGTCCATCAAGGCTCCGGGCCGCGATCACGGATATCTCGCGCTCAAAGGCAACAAAGCCTTCAAGGATCAGCGGCGCCTTTCCAAAAGCTTCGTGAATGCCCACAGTCTGCGCTGCATCTGACAACTTGAAAACCTGCTGGCCTTTGCCGTCATAGCCAAGGCGGCGCGTTTTCAAAACACCGCCGCCGCCAAATTCAGCCAAAGCGAACAGGAGATCTTCGTCGCTGTCGATTGTCCGGAACG
This sequence comes from Phyllobacteriaceae bacterium, assembly GCA_031377485.1. Lineage (GTDB taxonomy): Bacteria > Pseudomonadota > Alphaproteobacteria > Rhizobiales > Rhizobiaceae > JANMEX01. Next base: position 17,960 of record JANMEX010000275.1, on the reverse strand, counting down.
GCGCGGTTTCGATCCCGGCATTGTTTAGAAATGTCTTTTCGATCAGCCGGTCTTGTGCCGCTTCAAGGGCTTGTGAACTGGGGCGGACCGGCGTGATTGATTCAATCACACGGGCCGCTTCCACCGGCACATTTTCAAATTCATAAGTGATGACATCACAACGTCTGGCAAAGGCGGCCAGCGCATCCGTGTCATCGTAGGAGGCGACAACATGAATATTGGCAACTTGCGCGGCAGGCGCGTGGGCATCCTGATCATAAACGATGGTGCGGTAGCCGAGCCTGGCTGCGGCCATCGCCAGCATCCGGCCAAGCTGGCCGCCGCCGAGAATTCCGATTGTCGAACCTGCCGCCAGCATCATTAGGCCTCGTCTGACGGATGAGCCGCCACCTTGTCTGTCTGCGCCTGACGCCAGGCATCAAGACGGACAGCCAATGGGTCATCATGAAGTGCAAGGACTGCCGCCGACAGGAGCGCCGCATTCACCGCTCCCGCCTTGCCAATTGCCAAAGTTCCCACCGGAATGCCGGCAGGCATTTGCACGATCGATAACAATGAATCCTGACCCGACAGCGCCTTGCTTTCAACCGGAACACCAAACACCGGCAAGGATGTCATCGAAGCAGCCATGCCCGGCAAGTGCGCAGCGCCGCCTGCGCCGGCGATGACGACCTTGAAGCCGTTTTTCTTTGCACCGGTCGCAAAATCATAAAGCCGCTGCGGCGTTCGGTGCGCGGAAATAATGAGATCTTCGTGGGAAATACCAAGCGCATCAAGCGTCTCGGCGGCATGGCGCATGGTTGCCCAGTCAGACTGGCTTCCCATGATAATGGCCACGTCATTTTTCTTCTGGGTCATATGCGCTCCCCGAATTGAACGCGGCCAATAGACGAAATGGGTTGTGCCCGCAAGGCAATCGACATGTCAATCAACCCGATTTTGCAACCCGATTTTGCAACCCGATTTCCAGCCCGATTTGGCTCAGGCGATGATGTCGGGCAAAACCTGATCTTCCAGCCGGATCACCTGATCCTTGATGGTAAGTTTCTTCTTTTTCATCCGCTGTATCTGCAAAGGGTCGCAGCCGGTTTTGAGCATTGCTTCGATGGCGACGTCAAAATCCATATGGTCCTGTCTGAGACGGGCCAAGGCCATTCTGAGTTCCGCCTGATCCTGATCCGACATTTTCATTCCATGGTAGGGGCATTGCGATTTGCCGGAAGGTCAAAATCCGGATTTTCGTATTGATGCACAGTGGCGAGGTGCCTGTTAAAACACCGCTAACCGGCGGGCGAGCCCATACCACAAATCCGGTAAAAAGAAAATGCTACCATACTGCATTGGACAGGATTCATGCGACGTGGCACATTTCCATTCGTCGCCTCACAAACGGGGCGAAGGAACCCAATTTCTACCATAGGGAGAAATACATATGACGATAGAATCGCATCTTGAGCAGCTCGTAAAAAAACACGGAGCACTCGAGCATGAAATCGCGGAAGCCATGGCGCATCCGTCGACCGATGACGTCGTATTGACCGACCTGAAGCGAAAAAAGCTGCATTTGAAGGAAGAGATTGAGCGCATCCGCACAAGTCGAACGCATCATTGAATTAATTTGAAAACTGAATTCTGAAAAAACAACATTATGAACAACGGCGGGGCAACTTCTGCTCCGCCGCATCAATCCGGTTTTTTAATAAGATATTTTCAGATGAGAAGACAATTTCCAGACGAGCGTCAGGAATTCCAGAATTGATCCAGCCACAGGTTGAGCTTGTTGAAGCCAACATGCTGGATTGAATAAATCCGCTTTGTGCCCTCTGCCCGAACATCAACGAGTCCAGAATCAAGAAGCGCCTTGAGATGCTGCGAGACGGCCGGGCGCGAAATATCGGGAAGTTTTTCCGCCAATGCGTTCACGGTATTGGGGCCGCGGCGTAATGTTTCCAGAAGAACACGGCGGTTCGGGTCGGCTACAGCAGCAAATGGGTCAGAAAGGCTCATGGAACGCACCTTGGAAAATCATGCATTATAGCGTTAAGTTGAGCTTACTACGCAAGCGATAGCGAACTGGTTCACTGCTTATGTAAGTCAATTTTTATTTTATTGATCCGAGCGCGGATCAAGCCTCACGGATTCAGGTGTCAATGAGCGTTCAGACGATGTGGACCGGAAAAGACTGCGCAAACCAACCGGCACGGGCGCACGCTTGAAGCTGCGCATCATGGCATAAATCCCGATCGCTGCCTGTGCCGCAGATGTCACGGCAAACAATCCAACCGGTCCGAACAAATCCATGGCGCGGGCGCCGAACAGCGGGCCGATGATGGTGCCCATGCCATAAAGCAGCAACAGGCCGCCGGAAAGTTTGACAAAGTCGCCAGCGCCTGCGTGATCATTGGCATGGGCAACGGCAACGGAATAAAGCGAATAGGCAAGTGCACCGTAAAGTGCGACCAGTGGCAAGATCACGAAGCTGGATTGCGGTTGCAGCAAAAGCAAAACCAAACCGACCAGAGATGCCCCGGCGGCAGCGGCGGCCAAAACATAGCGCCGATCAGTAAGGTCGGAGATCCGCCCGACCGGCAACTGGATCACAGCGCCCGCAAGCACTGCAACACTCATCATCGCTGCCACCGTGCCCGGAGACATGCCAATCTGGCTGCCATAAACGGCGCCGAGCGTTCCGAAACATCCATTGGCAATGCCAATCAAAAAGCAGGCCGCAGCCGCAACCGGCGAATTTTTCCAGATCGCCCGCAAATCAAGCCGGACCTCTTCCGGCGGCTTGGGATGGGTGGCCGTTGAAAGTGAAGTCGGCAAAAGCGCAAGGCAATAAACGATGCCGGTGATGGTAAACATGGTCGGCCCGAGGAAACTGCCGAGCGCGACTGACATTTGGCCGGCGGTAATGCCGGCGTAGGTCACCATCAAGTAGAGACCGAAAATCAATCCGCGATTTTCATTGGTCGCCTTGTCATTAAGCCAGCTCTCGATGACCATGAAAGCGCCGGCCATGACAAAGCCGGTGACGACACGCATCAAGAACCACGGGACAGGATCAACAATCAGCCCTGAAAGCAATGCAACGATTGAACCGAGCGAGGCAAACACCGCAAAAGCGCGAACGTGACCAACGCGGCCGATGATGCGCGGAGCGACCATGCAGCTGACGACAAAACCGGACGCCCAGCCGGTGCCCAAAAGGCCGAGTTCCGAAACGGAAAACCCCTCCCATTGCCCGCGAAGCGGCATGACCATGCTTTGCATGCCGCTCGCGACAAGGAGGAAAAGAGTCCCGAGCAAAAGAGACAAAACGGAAAGTATGGTCCGGTACATTTGGTTTCGCCCTATGGCTCACGAATCAGGCGCGAGGTTTCAGGCAAGACTATGTCACCGAGGTGACGGCGCTGTCACGCCGCCATGGAAAAAGGTTGGTGCCGCGCGCTATTCGACGATTTTGAAGGGCGTTGCGAAACTCACCTTTTTGTCTGAGTTCAAATCCCGGATTGTCGTTTCAACCACATAGTCGCCCGGTTCAATTCCGGAAAATGTGTAAGTGATCTTGCCCATGAATTCCTTGTTGCGGACACGACTGCGCAGATCCCATTTGGCAAAATCCTCTTTGCTGGCAAGCGAGTCTCCCGAACTGCTCTTGATTTCAAAATCAAGCGCCATGTTGATCAGGTTCATGTCACCGTCGCGACCGTAGCCGAAACCGGAAGGCTCGGTGTAAATCACCATCGGTTCGCCGGACTTATACTGGTTGCCGTCGCGGATATCGTAAATGCCATAACCTTGCGGATCAGAGGCAACCAATATTGCCTTGTTGATTGTCAGGGGCGAAGCATCCCAGACACTGTCGCGCGCCGCATTCAACGCAGCAAGTGCCGGCGCATAGCTTCCCGATTCGACCAGCGATTCGGCTTTTTCCGCCGCATCGACCAGATCACCGGCAAATGCCGCGTGCGCTGGAAAAACCAGCAAGCCAGCCACCAAAAGCAGTTTTTTCATATTTGTCCCCTCAGGTTAAAGCATCAACGGAACAAGGCTTCCGCAGCTGCCTTTGAATTGTTTTTGGACGCGCGGTCCGTTTCAAGGCGGGCAATCTCCGCATTCAACAGTGCGATCCGTTCGTCGAGTTCGGCAACGGAAAGGAGATACAGATCCTGCCCGATGTCATGGGTGACCTTGCGCTTTGGTTTATCGTCTTCAAAAAGCGCCATTTGCAGGCCTCCATCGAAATCTGAGCAAGAGCCTACAGCGAATCATTCTATATGCAATTGAGCATCCAGATCAGGATAAACAAATGCGCACACCTTTGACCATGAACGCCATTTCGATCACAGAGCCAGGCGGTCCGCAGGTGCTGAAAAGTATCAGCACAGCCGTGCCACAAGCAAAGCCAAACGAACTGCTGATCAAAGTGATTGCCGCCGGCGTCAACCGTCCGGACGTGCTGCAGCGCATGGGCGCTTACCCGCCGCCGAAAGATGCAAGCCCTTTGCCGGGCCTGGAAGTCTCGGGCGAAGTTGCAGCCAGTGGTGAAGACTGCAAACGCTTCAATGTCGGCGACAGGGTATGCGCGCTGGTGGCAGGCGGCGGTTATGCGCAATATTGCACGGTCGACGAATCCAACGTGATGCCGGTGCCAAAAAGCCTGACCATGACGGAAGCTGCAGCAATACCCGAAACATTTTTCACCGTCTGGCACAATGTCTTTGAACGCGGCGGGCTGAAGTCGGGCGAGACGCTTCTGGTTCATGGCGGCACATCCGGAATCGGCACGACGGCAATCCAGCTTGCAGCCAAATTCGGCGCCTATGTCATTGTCACCGCAGGCTCGGATGAAAAATGCGAGGCATGCCTGAAGATCGGTGCCGACCGCGCCATCAACTACAAAAAGGAAGATTTCGTTGCGGCCGTGCGCGAGGCGACGGACGGCAAGGGTGCCGATCTCATCCTTGACATGGTTGGCGGCGATTACATTGCCAAAAACTACGACTGCGCCGCCATGGATGGGCGGATCGTCCAGATCGCCTTCCTCAACGGCGCGCGCTCGGAAGTTGATTTCAGCAAGCTGATGATGAAACGCCTGACACACACTGGCTCGACCCTCCGCGCAAGAACAATCGAATTCAAGGCACATCTGGCGCGCGAACTCGAAAGGCGTGTCTGGCCGCTTCTGGAAGACCGCGCGGTGGTTCCCGTCATGGACCGCATCTTTCCGCTGAAAGAAGCGTGGCGCGCCCACGAGCGTATGGAAGAAGGCAGTCACATCGGCAAAATCGTTTTGGATGTCGGCTAAATAGTTTTTTTGACCTTTTGGTGCAATTTGCCTGTGGTTTGGCCTGTTTGCGACAGAATTTCGCTTTCTGTCCATTGCCAAGGTTTCAATTTGGTAGTTTGCTGCCTTACCGGTTTGCCAACGCGGGCTGTCACATGCCTGTCAGAAAAATCAAATAGGCCCGGAGGCGTCCCTTCAGTGAGACGGATAACAAAGGAGCAACTAATGTCGGTATCCAAGAAGTTTATCGCATCGCTCGTGGCTTCGGCCGCGACGATTGCCGCACTTTCCACCCCTGTTTACGCCCAATCAATCGACGAGCTGTATGCAGCCGCCAAGACTGAAGGCCAGCTGACAACAATCGCCCTCCCGCACGACTGGTGCGGCTATGGCGGCGTCATCGAAGGTTTCAAGGCGAAATACCCGGGCATCACGGTCAATGAACTGAACCCGGATGCAGGTTCTGCCGACGAAATCGAAGCCATCAAGGCGAACAAGGACAACAAGGGCCCGCAGGCACCGGACGTGATCGACGTCGGTCTGGCATTCGGTCCGACATCCAAGGCCGATGGCCTGACGCAACCTTACAAGGTTTCGACCTGGGCTGAAATTCCCGATACCGTCAAGGATGCCGATGGCCATTGGTATGGCGATTATTACGGCGTGATGTCCTTCATGGTGAACAAGGATCTGGTCAAGAACATCCCGGCCGACTGGGCTGACCTGTTGAAGCCGGAATACAAGGGCCAGGTAGCACTTGCCGGTGATCCGCGCGCGTCCAACCAGGCCATCCTTGGTGTTCTGGCAGCAGGCATGGCCAATGGCGGCAAGCCGGGCAAGGAATCGGGCGACGCTGGCCTGAAATTCTTTGCCGACCTCAACAAGGCTGGCAATTTCGTACCAGTGATCGGAAAGTCCGGCACGCTGGCACAGGGCACCACCCCGATCGTTGCCATGTGGGATTATAACGCACTGGCAGCACGCGACACACTGGCCGGCAACCCGCCGGTTGAAGTGGTCGTACCGAAGTCTGGTGTTCTTGCCGGTGTCTATGTGCAGGCAATCTCTGCCTTTGCACCGCACCCGAACGCAGCCAAGCTGTGGATGGAATATCTCTATTCTGACGAAGGTCAGATTGGCTGGCTCAAGGGCTACTGTCACCCGGCCCGCTTTGCTGCCATGTCGGCGGCAGGCAAGATCCCTGCAGACGTTCTGGCCAAGCTGCCGCCAGCAGCCGCCTATGACGCTGCCGTGTTCCCGACCATTGAAGAGCAGGCTGCCAACAAGGAAGCCGTCACCAAGGGCTGGGACGCCACTGTCGGCGCAAACGTCCAGTAAGTTCTGTCGATCTCAAACTACGAGCCCCGCCCCGGAAATCATATCCGGGGCGGGGTCTTCAATATCGCAGCCAGACGGAACGGGGATATTTCGATGAGCGCGCTGCCCGGGGGAAAACCATCTCCAGCCAGATCCATTGCCTCCAGATTGCCGCTCAACTGGCTTGGCCTTGCGCCGTTTGCCCTGTTTGCAATGCTGTTTCTCATATTGCCGACCATGAAAATCGTGCTGGGCGCCTTCCAGACACCGGACGGTGCATTCACCCTCGACAACATGCGAGGGCTGAACACGGATTCGATACGCTCAGCCTATTGGGTATCCATTGAACTCAGTCTGGTGACGGCGCTCCTGGGCTGCCTCATCGGCTTTGCCATGGCCGCAGCCGCCATATTCGGCGGCTTGCCGAAATGGATTCGCAACCCGCTTTTGACTTTCTCGGGCGTTGCATCAAATTTTGCCGGCGTGCCGTTGGCCTTCGCGTTTCTTGCCACAATGGGTCCGGCCGGATTGATTACACTTTGGCTTCGAAACTCACTGGGGATTGATCTTCGCACGCTCGGATTCAACTTGCTCAGCTTCTGGGGCCTGACCATCACCTACCTGTTCTTTCAGATACCGCTGATGATTTTGATCATCACGCCGGCACTTGATGGTCTGAAGAAGGAATGGAAGGAGGCGGCCACAGTGCTTGGCGCAACCGGCGTTCAATATTGGCGCATGGTCGCACTGCCGATCCTGTTTCCCTCGCTGCTTGGAACATTTGCACTGCTGTTCGCCAATTCATTTGGCGCAGTCGCCACTGCATTTGCGCTGACTGGACCGCAGCTCAACATTGTGCCGATCAAGCTCTTTGCGCAAATCCGCGGCGATGTATTGGGCGACCCGCATCTTGGCTATGCGCTGGCCTTTGGCATGATCGTCATCACCGGCATCGCCAACACGATTTACATCGTGCTGCGCACCCGCTCCGAGAGGTGGCTGAAATGACAAAAGCATTTCCAGAAAAAGTGGGAACCGGCTTTTTGTTGGGAACTGCGAATAAGCCAAGAACCGCATCTGTTGATCGATTGGGAGAAACGATCACATGACACGGCTATGGGCCTGGGGAGCGTTTCTGATCGGTGCGGTGTTCTTCGCGCTGCCGCTGATCGGCATGACGGAATTTTCACTGAAAATGCGGCGCGGCGTCTATTCGCTTGATGCTTATGTCAAGGTGCTAGCCGATCCGCATTTTCAGCAGACCTTCGGCTATTCGACACTGATGGCCCTGTTCACGATCGTGTTTGGCGTGCTTTTGGTGGTGCCAACCGCTTATTGGGTGCGACTGAAATTGCCACGCGTGCGCCCCTTTATCGAGTTCATAACCCTGTTGCCGCTTGTGATTCCGGCCATCGTCATCGTGTTTGGCTATATCCGACTCTACAATACCTCCAGCTGGCTGCCGCTGACCGGCACGGCCATGGGCACCAACATCCTGTTGATGTTTGGTTATGCGACGCTTTCGCTGCCCTACATGTACCGCTCGGTTGACACTGGCTTGCGCACCATTGATGTGGCGACGCTCACCGAAGCGGCGCAAAGCCTGGGTGCTGGCTGGGCCACCATTCTTGGCAAGATCATTTTGCCGAATGTTCTGGTGGCAGTGCTGTCTGGCGCATTCCTGACATTTGCCATCGTCATTGGCGAATTCACCATGGCGGCCCTCCTCGACCGCCCGGCATTCGGTCCCTACCTGCAAGTGCTTGGCGCAAACCGCGCCTATGAACCGGCGGCGCTTGCGGTGATCTCGTTTGCAATCACCTGGGCCTGCATGGGCCTTATCCAGCTCGTCACCCGCTTTTCTAAATTTACGGAAGCTCAACGCTGATGGCATTTCTTGAAATCGAACATTTGGAAAAATCCTTTGGCCCGACGCGGGTGGTCAAGGATTTCAGTCTGGACATCGACAAGGGCGAGTTCGTCTCCCTGCTCGGCCCTTCGGGCTGCGGCAAGACGACGGTGCTGCGCATGGTGGCAGGCTTTGAAACGCCAACATCGGGCGCGATCCGCATTGACGGCAAGGACATGGTTCACCTGAGGCCGAACCAGCGCAAGATCGGCATGATGTTTCAGGCCTATGCGCTGTTTCCGAACCTGACGGTTGCACAAAATGTCGGATTCGGCCTCAAGGTCGAAGGCGTGGACAAGGCGGAGATCAACAAGCGTGTCGAAGAGATGCTCGGCCTGATTGGTCTGCCGGAGCTCGGAAGCCGCTATCCGTTCCAACTTTCCGGCGGCCAACAGCAGCGTGTGGCGCTTGCCCGTGCGCTTGCCGTGCGCCCGCGTGTGCTGCTGCTCGATGAGCCTTTGTCAGCCCTCGACGCGAAAATCCGTGTCTCGCTGCGCGAGGAGATGCGCTCTATCCAAAAGGCTCTCGGCATCACCGCCATCTTCGTGACGCACGATCAGGAAGAAGCGCTGTCCATGTCTGACCGCGTCGTGGTCATGCATCAGGGTATCGCGGACCAGATCGGAACGCCGTTTGACATCTATAACCGCCCGAAGACGCGCTTCGTCGCCCAGTTTGTCGGCACGCTTTCCATTCTCAAGGCAACCGTAATTGACCCCGCCAAGGGCGAGGTCGATGTTGCCGGCGCAAAGGTCTCAGGGCTGGATCTGCCGTCCGGCATGGCAAAAGGTTCGGCTTTGACGCTGGCCTTGCGCCCTGAAGCTGTCAGCCTCAAGGGGGAGCGCGGCGACGTCAAAATGGCAGGGACGATTGCCGATGTCGATTTCCTTGGCTCGGTGCTGCGCATCAAGGTGACGGCAAACGACACGACCATTGCCTTTGACACATTCAACGACCCATCTTCCCCGCCACCGCGCATCGGCGACAAGGCGACAATCTCGTTCAGCAAGGACAGTTTGCTCGTACTCAAAGATTAGGCGTCCGGCCGATCCTCGGCCTGCCAGGCACTTTCCGAGGTCACGCTCCTTCCCGAACGGTCTGCGGCCAGCACATTGTTGATTTCGGCCCGGCTCTTGCGGAATATATCGACCATGGCCTCTCGGTCGCCAGTGACGGCCGCGGCCTGAACCAACAGTTCATTGTCATGCGCCTTGAAAAGCAGCGCGGCGCGATGGGCTTCATATGGGTGGCGGCCAAGCGCTACTAGCGCATCCTCTGCCATCTGCACCGAAGCATCAAACACTTCACGATACTGATGTTCAACATGGGCATTAATCAATTCATAAGCGTGCACACGATCAAACGCGCGGGCAAAAATCTTCAGGTTCGGGAAGTTTTTCTTTGCGGCATCCACAATCTCATTGACCTTGTCGCGGTCATCCACCGCAACAAGCAAAAGCTTGGCATCCCTTGCGCCAGCAGCCTCCAGCAAATCCACCCGTGACGCATCTCCATAGAACAGCTTGTAGCCAAATCCGCGCAACACATCGATTTGCTCGGTATCATGGTCGAGAACGACAGCTTTAAACCCGTTGGCCTGTAACAGGCGCCCAACCGTCATGCCGAACCGGCCATAGCCGGCAATGATAACCTGCGCCCCGCTTTCATCTATCACGTCCGCCTCGCGGGCCTCACCGGCGGCGGCAAATCGGGGCTGGATGATCTTTTCATCCAGCAACATCAACAGCGGCGCAAATGCCATGGAAACAGCAACGACCGCGACCAAAAGCGCCGCATCATCGACGCCGAGCAGCCCGAGGCCGGTGACGAACGTGATCAGGACGAATGCAAACTCGCCGCCCTGCGCCAACAGGAATGCAAACCGCGAAGCATCCGCCGTGACCATCCCGTAAAGCTTGGCCAGAATGAACTGAACAACAAGCTTGATCACGATAAAGCCCGCGACCAAAGCCGCCAGCATCATTGGCTTTGCGGCAATCAGGCCGAAGTCGATGCCTGCGCCAACCGAGATGAAAAACACCGCAAGCAAGAGGCCCTTGAACGGGTCCAGATCCATTTCCAGTTCATGCCGGTATTCGCTTTCCGCCAAAACCACACCGGCCAGAAATGTACCAAGCGCGGCAGAAAGGCCGACCTGTTGCATCAAAAGCGTGATGCCGACCACGATCAGCAGCGCAAAAGCCACGAATATCTCTCGGATTTTCGTCGCAGCGACCAGCCGGAACAACGGGCGCATCAGATAGCGTCCCGCCAGAATGATCGACGCCACAGCGCCCAGAACCACGAGCGGCTGCGCCCAGGCGGGAAGGCTCGATATCATTGAGGCCGTGTGATCTTCAGATTGCGTGACAGCAGCAAGCAACGGCAACAGCGCCAGCATCGGAATGACAGATATGTCCTGAAACAAAAGAACAGAAAAGGTTGATTTGCCCACTGCTGTTTTCATCAGGCCGCGTTCCTGCATGCTCTGCAAAACAATGGCGGTCGACGACAGGGCAAGCACAAGACCGACGGTCAGCGCGGTTTTCCAGTCTGCTCCAAGCAAATAGGCCACGCCGCCAACTGCAGATGCAACGCCCGTCACCTGCAATCCGCCAAGGCCCAGAATGGGCATGCGCAGTTCCCACAGTTTGGATGGCTGCAATTCAAGCCCGACGAGAAACAGCATGACGATCACGCCAAACTCGGCAAAATGCATGACGCTTTCGCCCTGGCTGCCACCAATGAAACCGGCAACCGAAGGCCCCAGCGCAATGCCGGCCATCAAATAGCCAAGCACTGAACCAAGGCCCAGCCGCGTGGCAATTGGCGCGGCAATGACAGCAGCCGCAAGATAAACGAAGGCCCCGAGCAGAAACTGGTCAAGGTGCATGGCGTTTCCCCTTCGCTGCAGCAACGAACGCGGGCGAAAGGTCATGGCCTTCCGCGAGGCGCTTCATCGGGCTGATCCGCTTGTCGCGCAGCCCGGTGATCAGGTCTCGGTATTTTTCCGCATGGCCAGACAATTGTCCCTCATCCATATGCCGCCCAGAGTAGATCACAAACGGTTCAAGATACGCCATGCCGCAAAGATACGCAGTTTGATCAAATGGGCGCAGCAGGTCCTCGATGGCAAACCGGTTGCGCCCGCCGGGCTTGTAGGCATCGCGGTTGCCGCCGGTGGAAATTGCGTTCATCAGGAACTTGCCGTTGATCGCATTGCCGCCGGTTCCGTAAGCCCAGCCGTTTTCCAGCACCAGATCCTGCCATTCCTTTATGATTGCCGGCGTCGAATACCAGTAAAAGGGATGCTGGAGCACAATGATGTCATGCGCCAGAAGCAGGTCCTGCTCCCGTTTCACGTCAATCAAAAAGTCCGGATAGGTAGCATAAAGGTCATGGATGGTCACGTCATCAAGATCACGGATTGCCTTGAGCATTTCGATCTGGACATGCGAAGCCTGCATGCGCGGATGGGCGAACAGCACCAGTATTTTCTTGCGTTCACCCATACGTCATTGCCCCTCAGTGTTCGAATAGTCTCAATTCGGCAGAGTGACACAAAATTGCAAGGCCGAATGATCGGGCCACCTGATTTTTGCCATGGATGGCCATCGGACTATGGTTGCGATCAGGCATTTTTGCAGCTATAAGCGCCGCAATTCCCATTAATCGGTGGTCTGACCACCGCCCGCCACGGGAGAGGCGGGCGACGAAAAGGATATGTCTGATGTCAACCCAATTGCTGATGCCCAAGGCGACTGCCGTCTGGCTGGTCGACAACACTGCGCTTTCTTTTGACCAGATCGCCGGGTTCTGCCGCCTGCACCCGCTGGAAGTCAAAGCCATTGCCGACGGCGACGCCGCGCAAGGCATCAAAGGCCTTGATCCGATCACCACAGGCCAGCTGTCCCGCGAGGAAATCACCAAGGCCGAGCGCAGCCCTGAATACCGGCTGAAAATTTCCGAACCGAAAGTCCGCGTCCCGGAAGCCAAGCGCAAGGGTGCACGTTATACGCCGCTGTCCAAGCGTCAGGACCGTCCGAACGCCATTCTCTGGCTGGTGCGCAACCATCCGGAACTGAAGGACGCGCAGATTTCCCGTCTTGTCGGCACCACCAAATCGACGATCGATCAGGTCAAGAACCGTTCGCATTGGAACGCCTCGAACCTGACTCCGATGGACCCGGTGTCACTCGGCATTTGCTCGCAAATTGATCTCGATCTTGAGGTCGAACGTTCGTCGAAGGGCCGTCCTTCCGTGGAAGTAACAGGCGATACGTTGCTGCCCGCCGCAACGACACAGAACCTGCCATCGCGCGAGATCGATGAAGATCAAGAGCTCGATGCCAGCAAGGTTTTTGCCAAGCTTTCCGCTCTCAAGGGCCGGGTACAGGACGACAGCGACGACGAGTAAGCGTCAGTCAAATTCGAGTTTAAAAAGCCCGGCTTGCGCTGGGCTTTTTTATATCGAACACTCGTCCCGGCTTTCCATTCGCCGGTAAAAATCCGCGAGCGTCTTGCCGCGTTCGAGCTTGTAGTTGCGCCCGCAAGGGGTCGCCTCGCGGATGCGGTCAAGCCGGAAGGCACGGAAGTCCTCGCGCAATTCGCACCAAGCGACAAAGGTCCAGACCTTGCCCCAGAACCAAAGTCCAAGCGGGCGCACATCGCGCTTGGTGACGCGGCTGTCAACGTCAGCGTAATCAAGCGCCACGACTTTTTTCAAGGCGACCGCCTCTTCCAGAAAATCGACCAAACGCCGCTCGGCGTCTGAAAGAAGAATCCCCGGCGCATGCACTTCGACCGCTTTGAGCCGGGCCTGCAAGGCAGGCGGCAGCACAGCGCCGATCTTGATCAACGCCTCTTCCGCCGAACGCGCCATTGCCGCCCCGCCAAAGGCGCGGGCCATTCGCGCGCCCGCCACCAGCGCCACAATTTCATCGCGCGTGAACATCAAGGGCGGCAGGTCGAACCCTTCACGCAATATGTAACCAACGCCGGCCTCGCCATCGACCGGCACACCGGTGGCCTGAAGGTCGGCGACGTCGCGGTAGATCGTCCGCTCGGATACTTCGAGCCGTTCCGACAGCATCCGCGCGGTGACCAGGCGGCCCCCGCGCAAATGCTGGACGATCTGGAAGAGACGGTCAGCCCTGCGCATCGGTCACGCCGAATAAAGGCCGATGGAATTGCCATCCGGGTCAAAACAGTAGGCAAAACGTCCGGTGGGGATGGCGATGATTTCAGACACCACTTCGCCGCCGGCTGGGCCAACCCGTTTCAATGCGTCATCGACATTGTCCACGGCCAGATGAACCGTACTGCCAGTGCCTTTCGCTGCCGGTTTGCCCTCATAGAGATGCCCGGAAACAGCATCAGAGGCATACATGTCCTCATGGCCCGAATAGCCGAAAATCGCAGTCTTGTTCCCACCCATGATTTCATCTTTCAGTGCATAACCGGTTACCTTGCTGTAGAAGGCCTTGGCCATTTCGAGGTTGCTCACCGGAATTTCAAACCAGGCTATCGAATCTTTTGGCATTTTGCTCATCTCATGTCTCCTTGGTTGTGACATAGACTGTCTCGCACATCGCTCCTGACAGCGTTCTGTCAGGAGGTGTCAACGCCAAGCCGAATGTTCTACTCCAAACATTGCCCGTTCATCTGAAAGCATTTCCGCAGATTCCGGGAAAACTCTGCCAGGAAACTCATGGCAATTGATACTGGCGCATTGCCCGGCAAGAAAACCGAATTCCCGATCGGCAAAGCCGTCAGGCTGAAATATTCCGATCTTTTTCTGTTTTGCACTGGTCATGGCAACGCTCTCGAAAAGAATATTGTGACACCAAACGCCGGTTCCTGACAGTGTCTTGCCTCGGGATCATTTCCGCCCAAAACTCTAAAAACGGCATTTTAAGAAGCGCAGAATTGGCAACAAAAAAGGGCCGGAAAATCCGGCCCTATCATTGTTAAAGATGGAAATTTCAAGCCGCCTGTTCGAGTTCCGCCGCCCATGTACCAACCGCTGCAAGACCGTTCATCTTGGCGCGATGGCTGAAAGCCCGCTGACCAGCCGCAACATTTTCTGATTTTCCGCCCCATGCCTTCAAAGCGGAAGATTGCAACGCACGGCCATAGGAGAATGTCAGCTTCCACGGCAGTGGCCCCATCGCGTTCATCGCTGACAAGTGGGCGGTCGCCTCTTCGGTGGTCTGGCCACCGGAAAGGAACGCAATGCCAGGAACGGTTGACGGCACGGTTGCCTTGAGGACTGCCAATGTGCGCTCGGCCACCTCTTCAACGCCAGCCTTTCTGGCATGTTTGCCGTCAATCACCATGTTGGGCTTCAAGATGATGCCCGTCAGATCGACGCGTGCTTCCTTCAACTCTGAGAAAACTGTTTCCAGCACCCATCGGGTCACTTCCTGACAGCGCTCAATCGAATGATCACCCGGTACACCGTCCATGACCACTTCCGGCTCGACAATCGGCACAATGCCGCCCGCCTGACAAAGCGCGGCATAGCGGGCCAATGCATGGGCATTGGAGCGGACGGCACCCCATGTCGGTAACCCATTGGAGATCGCGATGACACCGCGCCACTTGGCAAAGCGTGCGCCAAGTTCGTAGTATTCTGTGACACGTTTGCCCAGACCATCAAGCCCCTCGGTGATCGTTTCACCTGAGAAATTTGCCAATGGTGTGGAGCCCGTATCGACCTTGATGCCGATCAGTGATCCGGCGTTTGTAAGAAGGTCACGCAGCGGAGTTCCATCAACAGCATTCTGACGAAGTGTCTCATCAAACAAGATGACGCCTGAGATGTAGTCTCTCATGGCATCTGATCGGAACAGCATTTCACGATAGTCCCTGCGGGATTCAGGCGTGGATTCAACACCAATCGATTCAAGCCGCTTCTTGATTGATCCGGTGCTTTCATCGGCGGCCAATATGCCCTTGCCGGTTGTGACCATACGGGCGGCAATGTCTTGCAGAGTGTCTGACATGGATATCTCCTTCACTGTCGCAGCCCATAACAGAGGAGTTTTTCGATGGAAACAGGCCGCCAAACTGTTGAATCGATTGAATTTACTTCAATCGATTTAGATCAGACAGTATTTTGCGGTCACGGTTAAAACCGTTACGATGACAACCTGACAAGGCATCGGGCAAAGGTCTTCAAGTTACAGAATTAATCAACACAAGCATTTTACGTTGCGGAAGATTGCAAACTCCGGTTAAGTTGCAAGGGTAGTTTTCAGATGTCTATTTGCGAAGACTATCAAGCGCAAAATGGGGCGCGCATTCATGCAGAACGTTGATCCGCGGCAAAAGGCGGAGATAATCGATCATATTTATGACGTGGCGCTGGACCCTGCACGCTACGAGCAATTGCTCGACGTATGGGAAAGACGCATCGGACCTTTGCGACACCAGTCAGGCTTTGGCGAACAGACAGACTTGCTCGCTTTTGATCCCGACATCGTGCAGCACGCAAGCAGGGCAAGTGAATTTCTGGGCCGCCTGCGAGAGCCGGATGAGCCGACTTGGCACGTCAAACTCGTCACCGAAGTTGCCGCAGCATTTTGCACGACGCCAAGCGGTCAAATTCTAGATGCAAATCATGCCGCCAAAATTCTTTTTGGCATCGAAATCGGCAAGGATATCAGCACTCTTAAACTCAACGTCGACGAAGCCAGCCAATTGGGTGAGGCAATCAAAGTGGCATCGGCAAAAAATGGCCGTCCGTCATTGCTCCGGTTTGGCGCAAGTGAAAGTGACAGAGCCGTCGTCTTCCACGTTGCACCGGTGCATGACCAAACCGGACAGCCAATTGCATTCGTGCGCACATCGGAACTTGGATGGCCTGAAAATTTGACTGCCTTGATGCAGGACGCCTTCAAGTTGACCGATGCGGAGTTGGAAATAGTTCGCAGCCTCGTGGAAGGCAAAAGCATCAAGGCAATTTGCGCCGAACGCAAGCGATCAATGGATACCGTTCGCACACAAATTCGATCAATTCTCGCCAAAACAGAGACCCGGTCCCAAACCGAATTGATTCGCATCACATTGAGTCTGATGGATGTGGTGGGTCAATCTTTGAGCGAAACAGAACCTCGCACCGCCACTGGCGGCAAGCTTCTGCCAATCCCGTTTCAATCAATGATGCAACCGGGCAATCGTCGCTATGATTGGATCGAATTTGGCAAGCCTAACGGTCGCACCTGCCTGTTTTTGCCGATAGATTACGGACTGATCCGCTGGCCGGCGAGTGCGGAGAAGGAAGCCTTCAGGCGGGGCATTCGTGTGGTTGTTCCCGTTCGCGCAGGTTATGGCCATTCCGGCCAGTTGCCGCCGCGCGTTGACTATGCCGGGGAAACGGCAGCGGATTTGGCGCGGTTGCTTGATCATCTGGGAATTCGCCAAGCCGCAGTCTTGCCGCTCGGCGCCGATATTCGCTATGCGATGCGGTTGGCGATTGCACGTCCGGATCTGGTGACGGGCATTCTTGCGTGTTCGGGAACCCTGCCGATCTCAACGCCAGCGCAATATGACCGCATGGGCAAATGGCACAAATTCATTCTTGCCAATGCCCGCTATGCACCGTTGATTTTGCCATTCCTCGTGCGCGCCGGATTTTCTTTGGCGCGCAGAATTGGAAAAGAGCAGTTTCTGAATTCGGTCAATGCGGGATCACCTGCAGATATCCGCACCTTTGCCGATCCCGAAGTGCGTGAAGCCATGCTGCTTGGTTCTGAAATCAGCCTTTCGGACTGGCACATCGCTTACGAAGCGTTCGCGCGCGAATGCATCGATTCCGAAACGGATTGGTCGGAAATTGTGCGGAAATGCCCTGTTCCTGTCAAAATGCTTCAGGGCGGGGAAGATCCACAGTCGCCTAAGGCGACAATTGAAGAGCTGATCCCGCTTTACCCTAATCTCGATATTGAGATAGTCGACAACGCCGGACAATTGCTGTTCTTCCAGGAATGGCCACGGGTTTTTAATGAACTCGAAGCATTTTTGCCTAAATAGCCAATTCAATTTTCGAAATACTCAAGCCTCGTACCCCATTTGGGCGATGCGCCGATTGTCAAAATAAACGATCATAATGCCGGGGCGCGCTGGTTCAATCGGGCATGCGCAAATGACACCAATTCTTACAATGACTTTGTCGATACTGGTGGCGGCCTGCTTCATGGCGGCGACATGGTGCATGAAGCTTTTCAGCGACAGCAATGTGTTGATGGCGATCCCGATTATCATCCTGTTTCTCGGTTTGGGCGCTTGGCTCGAAATTGAGGTCTTGCGCACAACCCGGATGGGACATGTTGCAGTGCTGGTTCTGGCCATTGAGCTTGTGCTGACCTTTGCAATTGCCTGCACTGCTCTTGGCGAGAGCTACTCATGGCGTGAAATGACAGGTGTTGCCGTGATTGTTGC
>JANMEX010000198.1:0-3774 GCA_031377485.1 Phyllobacteriaceae bacterium | reverse complement strand
AAGGAAACCCTTCCGGAAGGCGCTGCATTTGGACGACTTGGCGCCTGTGAGTTTGGTATCATAATCAATGACGAGGACGCGCTTCCGGCTCTTGAGATACTCCTCGACACGCTGATTGCAAGAGTTTGTGAGCCGTATCTGATCGAAGACCGCCGCGTGATCGTTGCCGTCTCCGCGGGCGTTGTCGAATTTGGCGTAGAGCGGCTTGAGCAGGCTGTTGTCCTCAAGCGCTCGAATTTGGCTTTGCACCGCTCGCGAGTTCGCGGACGCAAGCAGTGGACCATGTTTGAAGCAGAACTTGGCCGCGTGGCGGATCATCGTCGCTGGCTTGAAGCAGAAATGCAGACAGCGCTCGATCGCAAGGACTTTGAACTGCATTACCAGCCGCAACTGGATCTGACCTCCGGATTGATCGTCGGTTACGAAGCGCTTGTGCGCTGGCGCCATCCGGTCAAAGGCTTGATTGCGCCTGCAGAATTCATTCCCGTGGCTGAAGAAACCGGGCTGATTGCGCCACTCGGTGACTGGGTTCTGCGGCAGGCTTGCGCGGACGCGCTGCATCTTCCGGCGCATACTTTCGTTGCCGTCAATCTGTCGCCGGCACAGTTCCTGCTTTCGGATATGGTGGCGGCTGTGCGTCAGGCGCTTGCCGACACAGGCCTGCCGCCGAAACGGCTCGAGCTTGAAATCACGGAAAGCCTGTTGATGGAAGACCGCGAAAAGACAGCGCTGCTCCTTGGCGAATTGGCGCGGATGGGCGTGTCCGTTGCAGTTGACGATTTTGGCACCGGCTATTCAAACCTAACCTATCTGGCCGACTTGCCGTTCCAAAAGCTCAAGATTGACCGGTCGTTCGTCAACCGGCTGGAAAAAGAAGGCAACACCGGCGCGATCATCTCGACGATTGTTGGCCTTTCTCGGGCACTTGGCGTGCACACGACGGCCGAAGGCGTGGAGAATGCCAATCAGGCAAGCATGTTGAAGGCGGCGGGCTGCGATGTTGGCCAAGGCTATTTCTACGGTCGCCCGGTACCGATTTCTTCACGCGCGATCAATGAAGAACGGACAGCGGCAAACCGCGCCGCTTGAGGACCCGCAGAAGTTCAGGCAGGTTGCCGTTCAGTTCAACAGCCAGATTGCCAGAAAATCATGTACTCCCGCCCGCTCGTCCCTGTCACCTTTGCCGTGCCTGACCGTATTGACGGTGATGGCTTCCACCTTCGGATGCTGACGGTTCATGATGTGATCAAGGATTTTGCGGCCGTGATGGAGTGCGCGGACTGGTTGCCGGGTTTCATGGAGCCGGGCAGCACATGGCCACGCGGTTTGACCATCGAAGAGAATCTGATTGATCTGGGCTGGCACCAGCGCGAATTCACGCAGCGCCATTCCTTTGCGTATACTGTGATGAATGATGACGAGAGCCGGTGTCTTGGCTGTTCCTATCTCTATCCGAGCGACAGTTCGGGCTATGATGCAATGGCTTTTTATTGGGCGCGTGAGAAGGCACTGGACGAAAGGCTTGGCGCAGCTTTCCGCGACAATATAAAAGAGTGGCCACTCAAACGCATCGCCTTTCCGGGCCGTGACATTGCCTGGAAAGACTGGTGAATATCAATCAGCCTTCAACGCCAACAATGAACAACACCGTGTAATCCTGCTTGGTACAGTTTTCGACTGGCGGCATCAAAGCGCCGGGCTGAACAGGAAAACTGCTTTGCGCCACAGCGGCAGGCGTACAGGTTTTGTCGGCGACCGCCGGTGTATAGCGCGCGGAGCGGCAGCGCAAATGGGTGACATCGAAGACTGTCGCGCCGTCGGCCAATTCCCAACGCTGGGTGCCATCGGCTTCTTTCGGATGGACTGTCAGGACCGTCTGGACGATGCGGTTGCCGGTTACCAGATATCTGCCGGGCGGGACCGGAAACTCCGGTGCCTCCATGATGCGGCCGTTTTCCTCGAGCCACCAGTCGCCGCCATTGATTGTCCACTGTGCCGGGGCGACACCGCCATGGGCGGCCAAATTGTCATAATCGCCAACCGGAACACCACGCGGACCCGGATCAATCCGCCACAGACCCCAGGATTGCGCATTGTTTCCGCTGTTTGCGCCAGGTTCGGCAAGGGCGGCCAAATATTGGGTCGGGATGGATTTAAAGCCGGTTTCGGCGCTGGAACCGGTGGCACTGGCGAGGAAAAGCATCGCCGAAATAGCAAAGCTGAATAGTGGAGAAAAGATATTGCAAGAAGTCTTCATGGGCATCCACCGCCTTGGCTTGAGTTGTCCGGCCACAGGTCGGTGGCCGGAAAGCGTTCAAGTTCGCCTATTGGGATAATAGATTGCCTGTTTTCTCGCAAAGGCAAGGCTGAATTCAAAACCTTGTGCCAAAGGGTAACGGCAAACGCCTCAATGGGCATGCCAGGCGGTAAAGCGTGTTGCTGCGGCCGACTGGCGGATGTGTGACTTCAGCCACGAACGCACCGAAAGGAACAGGGATGAGGCTGCCCGGGCAATCACTGAAGTCTTGGACGGAAACGGCGTATCGTCAACAGTTTCGAGCGTCCAATCCTTGTAGATTTTGCCTTGGTTCAGCGAGGTGATCATCAGCGGGGTGGTCATTTTAGTCTCTCCTTTTGGTCTCGCCATTGCGGCGTCTGACAAGAAGAATGGACCGAACACCGGCTTTGGGTCCTTTAAACGGAGATTAAATGTTCCAAAATGTTGCTAAATGTCCGGGTAGCGACCTTTGGAATCTATGCCTCGCGCAGCCCGGCAAGCCGCATGCCTCTGATCAGGACCTCAATACGCTCAGGATCTCGCGGTTTCTGACCGCGCCGGATACGGGCAAGACTGATCCCGGGCGATATTTTTTCCAGAGCGGAAATGTATTTTTTTGCCTCATCCATGCGGCCCAGATAGGCATTGGCGGCGATCAGCATCCAGTGATTGGCATCGTAGCCGGGATTGACTGCCTGTGAGCGCAATGCCCAATCCAGGGCCTCTTCATACCGCCCCTCGGCCAGCCGGATGTGCGCCATGCCGGTCAGTTGCCAGTGTGTGCCCAAGCCATTGGGGTCCATCCGCAGGGCACGTTGTAGCATGTCGGCCGCTTCACTCAGATCACCGGCCATCAAGGCCCCGACACCTGCACACAGGAGTATCGCGCCACTGTTTGGGTTTTCATTGACAGCAAGCCGCAACATCGCGAGGCCAGTATCATATTCACCAGCGATCTGGAGGAGTACAAAGCCGCCAAACGCGGTTATGATCGGATCGTCACGGGTGAGCGCGAGGGCGGTGCGTGCATGGTCTATAGCCCGCTGCGCATCCGCCTCCCCCGCCCCATCAAACTGCATGACGACGCGCATGAGATAGGCTTGGGCCGCCATTACCTTTGCCGGGGCGAATGTCGGGTCCAGCGCGACGGCTTTTTCGAGAATGGCGATAGCCTGCGCATTGGCCTCCGGCCGGGAAACATACACATCAGACAACGCGCGCAGATAAAGATCATATGCGTCAAGGCTTTCTGGCCGCTCGCGGCGCGCCCTATCAATTTCAGCCCTTTGGATTTTTGGCTCGACAAGTGCAACCACGCTTTCGGTGATGCGGTCCTGCACATCGAAAATTTCTTCGACGGCACCGTCAAAATTCTGCGCCCACAGATGCGCACCGGTCGTGCCGTCGACAAGCTGTGCGCTGATGCGCAGTTTGTTCCCCGCCTTGCGCACGCTGCCTTCCAACACATAACGAACGCCAAGTTCCCTGGCCACCTG
>JANMEX010000190.1:0-1940 GCA_031377485.1 Phyllobacteriaceae bacterium | reverse complement strand
CGCCAGCCCGGTTTGCCGACAGCCGCGGATTTTTTAGTGAAAGCTGGAACAGCGCGACGATGATAAAGCACGGCTTCAATGTGGATTTTGTGCAGGACAACCACTCCTTCTCAAAAAGTCGCGGTACCATCCGTGGCCTTCACTATCAGTCACCGCCTCATGCACAGGCAAAACTGGTTCGTTGCGGCAGGGGACGCTTGCTTGATGTGGCAGTGGACATCCGGATCGGCTCGCCAACCTATCGCAAATGGGTCAGTGAAGAGCTGAGTTTTGAAAACGGAAAACAACTCATGATCCCGCTGGGCTTCCTACATGGATTTATCACGCTGGAGCCTGATACGGAGATTGTCTACAAATGCTCCGCTCACTATGCCCCGCAATACGATGGTGTGGTGCGCTTCGACGATCCGGATATTGGCATTGACTGGGGCATGGATCTTACGGATTTGAGCATATCCGCCAAAGACAAGGCAGCGCCAAAACTGAGCGATATCACCTCCCCCTTCGACTACATCGGATGAACAGATGAAGATATTGGTGACCGGGGGTGCGGGTTTCATCGGTTCCGCTGTTGTGCGCCGGGCCATCGCGGATGGGCATTCGATAGTCAACGTCGACGCGCTGACATACGCCTCCTGCCTCAAGAACGTCGAAAGCGTGGCGAGCAACGCAAATTACAAGTTTGAGCACGCGGATATTTGCAATCGTGCTAGTCTCGATAAGATATTTTCCCGCCACAAACCCGAAGCAGTGATACATCTGGCTGCCGAGAGTCACGTGGACCGCTCAATTGACGGCCCTGGCAGTTTTATCCAAACCAATATTGTCGGCACCTTCAATTTGCTCGAGGCCGCACGAAGCCACTGGATTGAATGCGGCAGACCGCCCAAATTCCGGTTCCATCATGTGTCAACAGACGAAGTCTACGGAAGTTTGGGCGATACCGGACAATTCACCGAGGACTCTCCTTGCGCGCCAAACAGCCCCTACGCCGCTTCGAAAGCGTCAAGCGATCATCTGGTCCGCGCCTGGCACAAAACATTTGGCTTGCCCGTTGTCATCAGCAATTGTTCGAACAATTATGGCCCGTTCCAGTTTCCGGAGAAATTGGTCCCGGTTATCATCCTGAACGCCTTGGCCGGAAAACCCTTGCCCATCTACGGCACCGGAGAAAACGTGCGGGATTGGCTTTATGTCGAAGATCATGCCGAGGCTTTGTTAACCGTGCTTGTGAAAGGACGCGATGGCCGGACTTACAACATCGGCGGTGAAAACGAGACGCGGAATATTGAATTGGCGCATATGATCTGCGCCATCCTGGATAATAAGCTCCCAAAGCCGACACCCTATTCCGATCAGATCACCTTTGTCCCCGATCGCCCCGGTCATGACATGCGCTATGCCATCGATGCCTCGCGCCTACGCGGTGAATTGGGGTGGCAGCCTTCTGTCACTTTGCAGCGAGGCCTCGAAAAGACTGTGCAGTGGTATCTTGCAAACGAGGCATGGTGGCGGCCTCTGCTGGAGCGGCCCGTTGTTGGCCAGCGTCTCGGCCAAACACCATGAGCATACTTGTTTTCGGCAAGACCGGCCAAGTTGGCATGGAATTGCAGCGAAGGGCCGATGTCAGGGCAGTCGGCCGGGATGTCGCCGACCTCACCCTGCCGGACGCTTGCGCAGCGCTCATTGCCGAAATGAAGCCCGATGCTGTCATAAACGCCGCTGGGTTCACCGCAGTTGACAATGCAGAGGATGATCCAGCGGCGCATTTAATCAACAGTGCCGCGCCTGCCGCCATGGCAAGAACCGCCGCACTCTTGAACATTCCGTTTGTTCATATCTCAACTGACTATGTTTTTGACGGAACGGGCGCAGCCCCTTGGGACCCGCAAGACGCGACATATCCTGTCAACGCCTATGGCAAATCCAAGTTGGCCGGT
>JANMEX010000192.1:0-7743 GCA_031377485.1 Phyllobacteriaceae bacterium | reverse complement strand
CGTCGGTGAACTGGTCAGAGCCAGCTTCAAGAATGACGACCGGAATGCCCTTGTTGGCCAATTCCTGCGCAATGGTTATGCCTGCCGGTCCGGACCCGATAATGCAGGCCTTTGCTGGAAAAGCAGACTGGCGATATTCGTCAATGTTTTGGAAAATCAACGCAGATCGCTCCGCTTCAACAGCCAGCGGCCGGACAGAACCGTTTCGTGGGTCGCATTTACATGTTTTGCAAGGGACGGCCGCGTCAGGCGTAAATAAGCGGCGAGGGTTAGAAATGCCGCCAAAAACCTGCGGCGCGTGAACCCCTTCGCTAGGGGCGCTGGTTCCACAAGGATCTTTTCGTCCATAGGCTTCCCCGCTCGAACGGTGGTCCACCCCTTGCGGGGCAATGTCGCCTTTTGCTGATATCTATTCGAGATCAACGGGGCGCGGAGCGTCTCATTACACTGAATGGGTTAATTTCAGGTGGCCGACGGTCAACGCCAGAGCACGATCAGCACCACGCCTGCTGCGACAAAAAGGCAGCCGGTCGTTTCAAGCCGGTTGATTTTTTCCTTGAAGAAAAAAACGGTGGTGGCAAAGGCAAGCAGCATTTCTACTTGCGCCAGCGCTTTGACGATTGCGGCGTTTTGCAATGTCATTGCGGTAAACCAGCCGAGCGAGGCCGTTGCACCGGCAATGCCGGTGGCGAGTGAGGGTTTCCAAGCCTTGGCGATCCTGGAAAGTTCCTCGGGTTCGCGGGCCAATATCCAGCAGAGCATCAGCACGGTTTGCAGGACAATGACGAACGCGAGTGTGACGGTGCCTTGCATCAGAAAATTCGGCCCCCCCAGTGAAAGTGAAGCCGCCCTATATGAAATTGCAGACAGGCCGAAGGCCGTGCCGGAAGCGAGCCCGATCAAGGCGGTTCGATGGAAAAGCGAAGTGATGAGCGATTTTGGCGACAGCGCCGATTTGGCAACCGATATCAGCATGACGCCGACGACACAGATCGCAATCGCAACGACAGCGCCAACGCTTATTTTTTCGCCAAGCAGCGCCAAGCCGAACACTGCCGCTTGTGCCGGTTCGGTGCGCGAATAGGCCGTGCCCACGGCAAAATTGCGATGAGAAAAGAGATGCACCAAGAGAAACGTGGCCGCAATTTGAGAGATGCCACCGACGGTCATCCATATCAAAAACCGCGGCGATATCTGCGGGAAGCTGTAACCAATCTGAAAATGCAGAAAAGCGAGGAACGCCAAAACGAAAGGCATGCCGAAGCCAAAGCGCACGAAGGTGGCGCCGGTGGTGCCCATGCGCCCTTTGAGGTATTTTTGCAGGGATGAACGGACATTTTGCAGGAAAGCTGCGGCTAGCGTGATCGGTATCCACAGTTCCATGCAGTCAATCCCCGGCGGTATTTTGTCATATGCGCATTCCGCAATTTCGTGGCATAGGGACCCGATGAGCAAATCACAATCCCTTTCTTCAGGCCCCTCACCCGCCGAGTTCTCCCATGTGCGCGCATGGGTATTTGATCTGGACAATACGCTGTATCCGCATCACTCGAACCTGTTTTCACAAATCGATGTGAAGATGACGAGCTATGTTTCTCAATTGTTGCAGTTGCCACATGAGGAAGCGCGCAAAATCCAGAAGCAGTTTTATCTTGAACACGGCACGACGCTCAAAGGTTTGATGATCCACCACAAGATTGATCCGGACGACTTTCTGGAAAAAGTCCACGATATTGACTATTCCTGGTTGACGCCGGACCCGCAGCTTGGCGAGGCGATAAAAGCGCTGCCGGGGCGAAAGTTCATCTTCACCAATGGCAACCGCAGCCACGCTGAAAACGCTGCGCGGCAGCTGGGCATTCTCAACCATTTTGAGGACGTGTTCGACATTGTTGCCGCAGATCTGATGCCCAAGCCCTCACGCCATCCTTATGACCGGTTTGTAGCCAAGCATGGCGTGAACGGAAATGAAGCCGCCATGTTCGAGGATCTGGCGCGCAATCTTATTGAGCCGAAGGCGCTTGGCATGAAGACTGTGCTGATCGTGCCCCGCAATTTTGAGGCAGATTTTGTTGAGGCATGGGAGCAGGATGGCAAAGATGGCGATCATGTTGACCATGTCACAGATAATTTGACAACGTTTCTCGAAGCGCTTGTTGACGTTTGATCCGGTTTATTATTTGCCCATGGTGAGCAAAATCAGCACGACGAAAATCACCGGAACGGCAACGAGCGCGGGAACAATGAGCGCTGGAAGGCCGAAATAGGCGATAGCGATCAGCCAGACGGCGATTATGTTGAAGATAAACCACAATAGCGCAGTCGGGCCGCCTTTGACCGCATCTTTCAAAAGCCAGCCTAAAACCGGGAATGAGTAGATCGCTTTTTTGGCTGTGGAAATCGCAACGGCTTTGGCTTTTGATGACATATTGACCCTCGCTTGTTTCAGGGTGCGCCTCTGCGGCACACCCTTTTGACCAAAGATTAGCCGCCGTGCGCGTGGGGCATTTCCTTGGTGTCAGCAGGCAAAACCGGCAGGTTGATTTCGACTTCACCAGCCTTCTCAAATTTCAAAGTCAATTTGACGGTTTCGCCCTCTTTGAAACCAGCCTTCAAATCCATGAACATGATGTGCGAGCCGCCGGGCTTGAGTTCGACTTTTCCGCCAGCCGGGATTTCGAGACCGTCAACGAGTTCGGTCATTTTCATCACGTCGTTTTCCATTTCCATGTTGTGAACTTCGGTCATCGGTGCGGCAGGTGACGAAACGGAAACGAGGCGGTCAGCTTCAGCCCCTTTGTTCTCGATTGCCATGAAACCTGCGGCCGCAGGTTGGCTTGGAAGCGTCGCCCGCGCCCAGGCGGATGTGATTTCCAGACCTCCGGCCTTGTATACGGCGTCCTCGGCGAGTGCTGTGACGATCGACATGGTTGTGAGAGCAAGAGCGGCGATAACCGGTATGATGATACGTTTCATGGTGTTGATCCTAAAAGCATTTGAAGCAGTAACGGCAGCACGGGGCATGCCTGAACGTGGTGGAAAATCTCAAATGCTGAAAGGCGGAGCCTGGCCGGGTGGTTTCATCTTCCATTGGCTGGCTGCAAATGGCGGGTAGTGACGTGATGCAAAGTCCGCCGTCGATGAGCGAAACGTCGGGAGGTATATTTCTGCCGAAAGCAGTTCAGCAGAAATCGTGAAATTCGGCGTGTGCTGACCGGCAATGCAGGCGGGACAATCATCAGCAAGGCCCGGCAAAACCGCAGCGCCGGGAACACCGAATGTCGAGCAAATAACTGCGGCAAAAGGTTTTCCCGCTGCGTTTGCTTCAGATAGCGGCTGAATGTACGGCACGAAAAGCAAAAGCAAGCCGAGCCAAAAACCGGCAATCCGGTCGCGGCGGAAAATGCTCAGGAAACTGGGGCGCTGTTTACCATCCATCGAAAATGAATAGCCCGAATGGAACAGTCCCGAAAGAGGCGCATTGCCGCAACGATAATAACTCGATTTTGACGGGTCCAATCAAGTCGCCGAGTTACAGCGCCCCGTTTTCAATTGAGGCCATAGAAGTTCGCAATGACCCGCCAGGCTTCCGCCGCAGTATCAACGTGGCTGACAAGATTGACATCATCCGGCGCGATCATGCCTTCGGCTGCAAGAAAGTCGATATTGACGAGCTGACGCCAGAACTCTGACCCGAAGAGGAGGATTGGCATCTTCTCCATGCGACCGGTCTGCATCAATGTCAGCGCCTCGAACAGTTCATCCATCGTGCCGAAGCCACCCGGAAAGGCCGCAACCGCTTTGGCGCGCATCAGGAAATGCATCTTTCTAATAGCGAAATAGTGGAAGTTGAAGCAAAGCTCGGGGGTAACATATTCATTTGGCGCCTGCTCATGCGGCAAGACGATGTTGAGCCCAATCGATGGCGCGCCCACTTCTGATGCGCCACGGCTTCCCGCCTCCATCACACCCGGTCCGCCGCCAGTGCAGACAACGAAGTCGCGGTAGAGTGTTGTGGCCGAATACTCTGAGACAATGCGCGCGAATTGGCGCGCCTCCTCGTAGTATTTTGAGTTGGCTTCGAGACGTTTGGCTTGATGCTCATTTTTCGCGGCCCACGCGTGGGCACCGGGCTCTGGAATCCGCGCGCCGCCGAACATGACAACTGTGGACTGAATGCCGCGCTCCTCAAGGATCATATCTGGCTTCAACAGCTCAAGCTGAAGGCGCACGGGGCGCAGTTCACGGCGCAACATGAATTCATCGTCGGTGAAGGCGAGCCTGTAGGCTTTTGACCGGGTTTGAGGCGTATCGGGGATGTGATGCGTCTTCTCTACCGTCTCGGTCGAGTGGGTCAGTGATGACCAGCCCTGTTTGTCAATCGGATTCATTTTACCGTCCCCGCATATGCCGGGACCAATTCATTGACCCACCGGCAGCTTTCTCTTAAACGTCGCCCTGAACGGGGCTCTTGCCTCTTTTCCACCCATCATGGTTAGGCCTTGGTTAACGAGGCTGTCACAACGGAGTTTCCCATGCCGCTTGCCGCCTTAGAGATGACCATTGACGCCGCTTTTGAAGCCCGTGACACGATCAGCGTCGCCACGAAAGGCGAAGTGCGCGACGCGGTGAATGAGGCGCTGAACCTGTTGGATTCAGGCAAAGCCCGCGTCGCAACGCGCGGCGAGGATGGCAATTGGGTGGTTCACCAGTGGCTGAAAAAGGCAGTTCTTCTGTCGTTTCGTCTGACTGACAATTCCATCATCCCCTACAGCAACGCCGATGGTTCGATGGCCAACGGTTTTGACAAGGTTGACCTGAAGTATGCCGGATGGGGCGACAACCAGTTTCGCGCCGCGGGGTTCCGTGCAGTTCCCGGCGCGGTTGTCCGCCGCTCGGCGTTTATCTCCAAGGGCGTTGTCCTGATGCCTTCATTTGTCAATCTCGGCGCATATGTCGGCGAAAACACGATGGTTGATACGTGGGCCACTGTCGGCTCATGTGCGCAGATCGGCAAGAATGTGCATTTGTCCGGCGGTGTCGGCATCGGCGGCGTTTTGGAGCCAATGCAGGCGGGACCAACGATCATCGAAGACAATTGCTTCATCGGGGCGCGCTCGGAAGTGGTCGAAGGCTGCATCGTGCGTGAAGGTTCGGTGCTTGGCATGGGCGTGTTCATCGGCAAATCCACCAAGATCGTCGACCGCGCGACCGGCGAGATATCCTATGGCGAAGTGCCGCCTTACTCGGTCGTTGTAGCCGGCGCACTGGCAGGCAAGCCGTTTCCCAATGGCGAACAGGGACCGGCGCTATATTGCGCGGTGATCGTCAAGCGGGTGGATGAAAAGACGCGGTCAAAGACGGGCATCAATGAGTTGCTGCGCGATTGATTGCCAATTCTGCAAGCTTAACATTGAATGGGCGCATGGCGGGTTTTTAGTTTCAGCCATTTCCATGCAGCCATTTGGGCTGGCACCGCAGAATTGATTGGGAAACAACAGACATGAAAACCGGTATTTTGGCACTTGCCCTTGTTATTGGCAGTGTTGGCGCGGCGGCGGCCAACGAACTGACAATCACATATGGAAATACAGTCAAGCCGGATGCCAAGTTGCAAGAGTTTGTCGATGCTTTCCGGGGCGAAATTACCGCAAATGTGCCTGATTACAAAAAGATCAACGCCATGTTTGCACCGCAGGTCAAAGCGTTTTCGCGCAGCCTGGATCCGACCGCGCCCTGGTTCAAAATGAAGCCAATTGTTTCCGATTATCTTGACGGCATCATTGATGTCATTGTCGAGCAGGCGCCGCTGCCGGATGATGCGAAACAGCCGGATTACAGGCCCGATGCGCTGTCGATGATGGCCGATATTTTGGCATCGGGGCCCATGGGCAAGATCAAGGATATTCCAGGTGCCGTCTGCGCCCCCGCGGCCTGGTCTTACGATGTCGCTGCGGCCAAGAAATTTGCTGAAAGCCAGGAAAGCGAGGTCAGCGGCCTGCGCTTTTATGGAACCAACAAGACTTTGCTCAGCAAGCCCAAAGCATCGGCGGGCGCTGCAGGCATTGTGCCCGCGCAAGTGCCGCTCATTTTTGCTTACGAGAAAGACAGTCCAGAAGGTTGGGGACATTACCAAGCGGCCAATGGAGTGGCTGGCTACATGAAAGACGACGCTGCAAAAGAGCTTCACGTCTCGCAAATGCATGTTTGCTTTGGCAAAGTTTCAGGAAAATACAAGGTCACGGGAATATTCGGCTACGGACTGTAGTTCATTCGATAGCTTGATGGACCCACTGTCGTCGCTGCGCTTTGGTGAAAATCCGAGGACTGCTTCACGAAGCGCTGTTTGTTTGACCGGTGACTCTCAGCCACACTGACGCATTCGCCGGTGACTGAATTTTTGTGATGCTAACACGCGCTCTGTTCACGGGCAAAACTGCGTCGGTGAGATTGTCCAAAACATAGTCACCGCCCTGCGTTCTGACCACCAAAACGGCGTGCGCTTGTCCAGCGGCGTGGCCCATTGCCATCAAAAGGTTCGATGACTTGTATCCGTGGCGCATCAGCGCTGCACGCTTGGCAAGCGCAAAGTCTTCGCAATCACCTGACTTCGCATTGACGGTCCACTTGTCGCGAACTCCGAACTGTACTTGGTCGGATACGGGCTTTATGGTCTTGTTCACAGCGTTGTTTACTGTCTGAAGCGGGCCGATTGCAGCAGGCGCAAGGGCTTTTGCTTCCGCCTTCTTTCGGCAATCAGACGGATATTTCGAGCAATATTCCATATGGCCGGCAGGCCTGCTTGTTTCGTCACCCGTCTTTAGCCACGTTGCAGAATATGCGGATGACCCGACGCCAAAAAACATGGCGAATGCACAAAGCATTCTGGACTTGATCCGCATATGACCTCCAAACACCTTCAAGAACATTGACGCATTAAATCATTCTGCCGGTAAGTGATCTCGTAAATATTGGATAGTCAAACGGAAAAGATGTCGGTTACAATTTATTAACCCAGTTTTCACCCGCCACAGCCGTCGAACACGAGTGCGCTCGACGGCTGTGGCTGGGTGAAAATGCGTTGGTTATGAATTGCCGCCGATGCGGTCGTTGACGACATAGCCGGTCGCGCCGATTGACGCGGGGGCGGAGTAGTCAACGGACACTGCGACCGGTGCATTCATCGGCGAGCCATCGCCAAGACGGGCACGCATGCCATAGGCGTCAGCGGTGCTTGTTGCGGCCGGTGCAGTATAATCAACAGTCGACGCGTTGACGACAGTCTGCTGACCAACAACGTCCAGAGCGGACGAGGCTGCAAAGGCGGATGTGGCGGATACGAGGGCAACGCCGAGGGCGATAATGATCTTGTTCATGGTAGTCTCCTGATAGTTTGGCTTAAAAGCCGCGTTTTCAAATTGATGGGGTGCGTCGGGGCTTAAGAATTGCCGCCGATGCGATCGTTTACGACATAGCCGGTTGCGCCGATTGAAGCCGGGGCTGTGTAGTCAACAGACACTGCAACTGGTGCATTCATCGGCGAGCCATCGCCAAGACGGGCACGCATTCCATACGCGTCAGCGGTGCTTGTTGCGGCCGGTGCCGTGTAATCAACAGCAGAAGCATTGACGACAGTCTGCTGTCCAACAACGTCCAGAGCGGACGAATCTGCAAAGGCGGATGTGGCGGATACGAGGGCAACGCCGAGGGCGATAATGATCTTGTTCATGGTAGTCTCCTGAT
>JANMEX010000138.1:0-1582 GCA_031377485.1 Phyllobacteriaceae bacterium | reverse complement strand
AGCTTCTGCAGCGGGCCTGGCGACACAACAGCGGTTGGCATGGGGTGGCTGGCGGCCGGCGCGGGGTAGTCGCCCCAGCCAGTGCGCGTCGAGCCAGTGGTTGAGCTCGCGGTGTTCCTATCGTCGCTCATGGTTGGGCCTTCCGCAGAGTGCCGGTCAGTTCCTTGGAGAGGGTTAGCGCGGCGCCCGCGCTCGGCGCGGCAGGTGCGTTGATCGCCTTGTGCAGCGGCTGGCCGCCGCTCTGGTGCAGGCTCTTGATCAGGCTGGCGGCCTCGTGCTCTTCGCCGTGGGCATCAACCACGGCCGCTGGCTGGATGCGGGTGCGCAGCTGCTTGGCCAGGTCGACGGTGGCTGTCCTCATCGCGTGCTTGGGTTGGTTCATCGGGCATCACCTTGCTTGGATGTTGGGGAACAGGTGGCGGACTCGCGGCCCGTGGCCTGCGAGCGGACCGCGCTGCCTTGGTGGTTGGCGGAGGTTGCGTCCGCCATGCTCGAACGCGACGGCGTGGGCTCGAACTCGACGGCGCTGGTCGGCACGCCGAACGCGGCGGCGATGGCCTGCGCGGCTGCCGCCTTGCCCTCCTCCAACTGCTCGGCCTCGCCCCGGGTCAGCTGCTTTGACAGGGCCGGCCGCCAGTCGATGGACGCCAGCACCGGCTGGCCAGGCAGCACGGCGGGCACCCGCAGCGTGAGCACGTGGGCGCCGACGCCCCAGCGCCGCACCAGGGCGAGGCCAGGCAGGTGGCAGGTCGAGCGGCCCATCACAGGTCCACCACCGCGACGGTGATGCCGAGCTCGCGCGCCAGGTCGCGCAGCGCAACATTGCGGCCGGCCAGGTACGCGGCCAGCTCGGAAGCGCTCAAGCGATCGGGTGTTGACGGCGCCCACTCCACTGCGGCGGCCAAGCAGGCGCCGGCCTTCGGGCGAGGCGTGCTCAAGGTGGCCGTGTACCGGCCGACCGGCCAGGAGCGGGTGACGGCGAGTTCGGCGCTCATGCCCCCGCTCCCGAAAAGGCTGCCCGATCCCGTTTTCCCGCCCCCCTAAAGGGTGGGCGGGATTCGGGACGTTGTTCGGGACCCGAAACATCCCGTTTTCGGGACAGTTCGGGAAGTTCGGGATTTCCTGCGCGGGTCATTTCAGCCATATCCAGCCCTCGTTGGAGTCGAGAACTCCTGTTGCGATGAGGCCGGTGATGGCCTGCCGGGCGCGCTCGCCGCGCCGCCTGGGCTCAACCACAAGGCGCTCC
The DNA here is from genome assembly GCA_031377485.1 of Phyllobacteriaceae bacterium. Classification (GTDB taxonomy): domain Bacteria; phylum Pseudomonadota; class Alphaproteobacteria; order Rhizobiales; family Rhizobiaceae; genus JANMEX01. The sequence goes on along the minus strand of JANMEX010000138.1, from coordinate 336 downwards.
CGCGTGCCCTCGACGGCCTCCTCGACGGTCAGGCATGGGCGGGTGGGTGGCGCGCCAGCGCGGCCGAAGGTGTGAGACGTCCTGAACAGGGGCCCCAGGGCTTCGTAGACGATCTTCTGGTTGCCACCCTTGGGCAGGCGCGCGTTTGGCCTTCCTGGCTCAAGCTCTGCCCCTTCGGCGTTGCTGCTGCAGTCGTCCACCACGCACGAGGTGATCGGCTCGCCGTCGGCATCAGCACCCAGGTCGACGATGCGCAGTCGGAAGGGGTGCGCCTCTCCGTCCTTGCCGTCCTTCGCCTTGTGCACAACCCACTCGCGCCGGTCGCCAACGCGCGCG
>JANMEX010000133.1:0-2474 GCA_031377485.1 Phyllobacteriaceae bacterium | reverse complement strand
GTCTTGACCTCAATGCTCTCCGGCACAAGCTGGGTCGCCTCCGGTTCATCAGACCAGACCTTGACCTTCGACAACGGCAAAATCGCCACCTTCACCGGCTGCAACCGCGGCTTTGGCACATATGTCGAAGGAGACGACGGCTCATCGCTGTCCCTTACCATCGCAGGCGTCACCAAGATGGCCTGCGAAGCTGAAGCCATGAAAGCCGAACAGGAATGGATAGCCCTGTCCGCCAAGGTCAAATCATTCCTGATCGAAGACAATGAATTGCTGTTGGTCGATGACGCTGGCGAAACCTTGGCAACGCTGGCACCCAAGCCGGATGCGGAGCAGTAGGTTTACGCCTCGATCTCATGCCGCGCGGCGTTGACCAAAAACGCACTGCGGGTCATTCGACGGCTCTTGGCGGCAGTGTCGATGGCTTCCAACATTGAACGCTCCAGTGTGATGTTTGCCCGCACCACTTCAGTGCCGTTTTCGATCAGCGGCACCTGAATGAGAAACGCACCTTTTGCCAAAGCCTCCCGCACATCAGGGCGTGCTAGAATGTCCGCATGACTTGAAGGCTCCCGCATATTGCCATCCTGCGCCGCCAGCCGCAAGGCATCCGCCGCCTCGCGGACAATGTTCGACTGCTCGTCCGCAGCAGAAAACACATGCGGCAGATCCGGAAACTGAACTCCAAAAGCGCTGTCGCCTTCTTGCTCAACCCATGCAAAATAATAGCGCATGATCGATCTTCCTCTTGACCATTGTCAGGCTCAAATCCAACCGGCCTGCTTGGCTATCGCCCGTGCAGTCCCCTCGGGCAAATCCTTCTTCGGATGCGGCACAATCACCGTCCGCCCATTTTTGGCAAACTTGTGGTGTGAACCAACAACAGAAACTTCAACAAAACCCTCTTGCTTGAGTCGCTGAACGATTTTTCGGCTGTTGCGTTCCATGACGATATCCGTTGTGTGTCTATTTATGCGCATTCGAGCCTTGAGAGTCAAGAATAAGTGTGTTTAAAAATGCGCACTACACAACAAACGCTTTTGAGTTCCCCGATCGGCTTCCCCTAATTCCTCTTCTTCCCCTCAATCAAATCCAGCACCGCCCGCGCAGCATCCAGCACATTCGTCCCCGGGCCAAACACTTCCGCCACGCCATTGTCCTTCAAAAACTCATAGTCCCCGCGCGGCACCACGCCGCCGCAGATGACGATGATGTCGCCGCCGCCTTTTACCTTCAAAGACTGGACCAGTTGGGGCAGAAGGGTCTTGTGTCCGGCGGCAAGCGACGAGACGCCGACGACGTGGACCTTCTCGGCAATCGCGAGCGCCGCCGCCTCTTCCGGCGTCTGGAACAGGGCACCGGCGATCACCTCGAAGCCGATATCTCCGAACGCCGAGGCGATGACCTTGGCGCCGCGGTCGTGGCCGTCCTGGCCGAGCTTGGCGATCAGCAGGCGCGGTGTGCCGGTTGGCCCCATCGAAACTTCGCCGATGCGTGCCACCAGATTCTGATATTCCGGATCGCCCGAATAGGCCGCGCCATAGACATCATGCACCACTTGCGGTACCGCCGCGTGATCGCCAAAAACGGCGCGCATTGCGTCCGAAATCTCGCCAACCGTCGCCCGCGCGCGCGCGCAATCCACTGCGGCTTCCAGAATGTTGCCCTGACCGCTGCGCGCCACGCCCTCGAGCGCCGACAGTGTTGCAGTGACTGTTACCGGGTCGCGCTGCCGCTTGATGCGAGTGAGCAGCTCGATCTGTCCTTTGCGCACGGCAGCGTTGTCGATATCCAGCGTGTCGATCTTGGCCTCTTCCTCAAGCCGGTATTTGTTGACACCGACGATCACTTCTTCGCCCCGGTCTACCGCCGCCTGACGGCGCGTGGCAGACTCCTCGATCAGCCGCTTCGGCAGACCCGAAGCCACCGCCTTGGTCATGCCGCCAAGGCTCTCGATTTCCTCCATCAGCGCCCAGGCCTTGTCAGCCAGTTCCTGCGTCAGGCTCTCGACATAGTAGGATCCGGCCAGCGGATCGACCACGTTGGTCACGCCCGTTTCATGAGCCAAAATCAGCTGCGTGTTGCGGGCGATACGGGAGGAAAATTCAGTTGGCAAAGCAATGGCTTCGTCAAAAGAGTTGGTGTGAAGCGACTGCGTGCCACCAAGCACCGCCGCCATTGCCTCGAAGGCTGTGCGCACGATGTTGTTGTACGGATCCTGCTCTTGCAGCGACACGCCAGATGTCTGGCAGTGCGTGCGCAGCATTAGCGAATCTGCCTTTTTCGGCTCAAATGATTCCATGATGCGCGACCACAGCAACCGCGCCGCACGCAGCTTTGCTGCTTCCATAAAAAAGTTCATGCCGATGGCAAAGAAAAATGAAAGCCGCCCCGCAAAGGCGTCAACATCAAGTCCCTTTTTGATCGCCGCCCGCACATATTCGCGCCCGTCGGCAAGCGTGAACGCCAGTTCCTGA
>JANMEX010000126.1:0-3965 GCA_031377485.1 Phyllobacteriaceae bacterium | reverse complement strand
GGCGCGCTCCAGTCCACAAATATTTTCGCCTGTTCGGCCCAGAAGCTGTCTGGATCATCGACGGATTTTTTGTACATCGCCTGATAGGTGGCGAGATCGATTAAACCACCCGCAGCAAAGGCGGCGGGCACGTCGCACTTTATGTTGACAACCGAGTTTTTTTCAAAGGCTCTTGCTCCAGAAAAGCTGTGACAAACGCATCTGCTGGCTTCCGTTGTCCACCCGAAATTATGCTTGAGAACTGAAGGCATCTGCCTTTAGCAGCCATTGCGTGTCAGCGCTGTCCGTCATCAAAACATTAGGTTCAACTGGCTGCGTGAACTGGCAACCCTCGAACCGAGGTGGAGTGAATGCGTCGAGCTGAAATATCTGTGCAAACATTTCGCCTCGCTAATAGCAGCGACAACAAGCTTCGTTCCATTGCTTAATCTGTTTAAAAAAAGGTCATATGGATCAAGTGGATTGCTTCTTGATTTCAATGTATCCGGAGCTGGATTTTTCCGATTTGCGCCAACTTTATATAACCGAACATCTCAACGAAACTATTACAGGCGCCCGGAATAATACCCCGATGCAATCTTGGCCGTGATTTCCACCTGCGCATTGCCTGATATCAGGTCAGGCGGGATTGCGATCTGGTTTTCAATCGATATCCCCGCTGCCTTCAAAGCATCGCTTTTAAGGTTGCTCATCGATACCCATTTCCAGACATGCCGTACACCCAGCCAATGAAGCACATCAGGGAACAAGGCCTGCATGCGCATGTCCTCGACACCAGCGACATTGCAGGTCCGCTGAAAATACATGTCCGGGTCGTCACCCAGATCTGCGCGTTTGCGGGCATTGTAAACCAATAGCTTCATGACTTCGCCCAAGGCGCGCCCTTCCTTGCGGTTATAGACAACGATGCCCACTCCCCCGGCCTGCGCGCTGCGGATGCATTCCTCAATTCCATGGATCAAATACGGGCGGCAGGTACAAAGATCGGACCCAAACACATCCGACCCGTTGCACTCGTCATGAACCCGGCATGTAATCTTTGTCTGCTTTTGCCCCAGTTGTGCAACGTTTCCAAAAATATACACGCTTGACCCACCTATCGGAGGCAAAAACAACTTGAGATCAGGACGCGTTACCAGTTCTGGATACATGCCACCGGATTGATCAACCAATGCTTTGCGCATCAGCATTTCATCAACCCCAAGCCGTGCCGCAACGCCGGGCAGATACCAAACCGGCTCAATCGCAATTTTGGTAACAACAATGTCGCTGTTATCAAGAAGAACAGCTTCATCTGGGATCAAGGTACCTTGATCCATCGCCAGCGCTATTTCCGCGATTTTAAGGCGTCCCGTGGTTATGGCTATTGTCGGCCGAAGTCGGCGCCCTGCGGCGATATCTTTGCGAAAATCCTGCGCCGTTCTGTGGCCCCACGGATCGAACGTCACAATTTTGGCCGGATTGCTCCATTGCGGGAATGGCCCAACGGTGACGGTTGGCTGAGTGTCTTGATAGTCTGGTTGATGTTCTGGCGCCAGGCCACCAGTTGCGACAGATAACGCTCTATATGTAGCATAAGTGCTGGCATGCACACCGATGGCATTCCGGGCAGGATCCGGTGATGTCACCACCGGCCCGCGCGACCATGCCGTCTCTGCCCCCCATTGAATCGGCGCATTCATGATCTTGACTCTTCAGGCGAGTTGAAGCGGATCGACTGAAACATGTGCCGCGCATCTGGATTACGACCACCTCTTGCCATGAACAGTATTTGTTCAAAACGGCTGGCTCCAACCAACACTGCGGTAACGGGCACCAGCCAGTCTGCCCCGGTCAACGCGACCGCAGGCCACAAGGCGAATAGAAACAAAGCGCCAGCCTTAGCTGAGTGGAAATGAAACATGATTATCTGCCCGGTCATTGCCCAGGAAACCACAAGGTAGGCGAGCGGCACGACAAACAATAAAGACATCGCAATTGGGTGATCGGCAAAAAGCGCGGGCAGCGCAAGCCAGAGGAATAATGCAATGGCCAATGAAAATAGATTATCGACCACAGAATCCAGCACTGCGCCAAACTCTGAACAACGCCCGGATCGCCGCGCCAGCCAGCCGTCCAGCCCGTCGGTTGCGACGGCAAGGATATAAAGCCCGATGGCGGTCGTATCCATGTGGAGAAACAGCAGTATCACAATCGGCGCTATCAAAGCCCCGCGCAGCAATGATACCAAATTTGCAGATTTTATCGGTCCACCTTCATCAAGCAGATATGCAACGCTCATGGTGTATTCTCCTCGATCCGCAAACGCAGGGTGGTAGGGCGGGCAATCAGCAGCGAGGCCTTGTAGGCATTGCCATGCATAGGGCAGACAACTGCATCCTGATCGTTGACATACCCAAATTTAAGCGGCCCGCCCCGGTGCGGACATTGGTTGTGAACCAGATAGAGTTCACCCTGATGCGACAGCAAAAAATAGTCCCGCCCATGGTGAGTGATGGGTGGCAGGTCACGCCCGATCCATGTGCCCGCCGTCATCAATTTATCTCACGCCCAATGGCCCCAGAGGGGAAAGACGCAAAGGCTTCGGCATTGATCTCACCAATCCCGCCAATTTGAAGTCTGGCGTCCCCCGGAGCCATATCCGGCGTCCAGCACCGTCCTGCAGGATTAAGCGTGGTCAGACCGTAGCTCGCATCGCCAGTGTTCACAGCGGCGGCGAAAGCCGCACTCACTGCCAGCATATGCCTGTCGGCCGCGGCAAACATTACGCGCGTCAATTCGGCACCAAGAATGATCTCTTGACCAACTTCCTCGCCAAACCGGCTAACCAGAGGCTTGACGACCTCGTTGACCACCATGTCGGAATGGTGAATGTCGATATGTGCGTGCTCGCCGAAATAGGTCGCATCGACAGCCGGATGGTGTTTACGCAAATAGCGGTAGTGATCGCCAGTCGAGCGTTGGTAGCTGGTTTCGGCATAAAGCAGGAACCCGATTTGGCGAAAAAAGTTTCGCGGGCTCTGAAATAACGAATGGATCAGGTTGTGGAGAGCAATCGCGGGTGTGTCGAAAAGCGGCCAGTACCCGTTGTATTGCTCTGACAGGCCAAATCCGCGCATGGTTTTACGGAAAAGGACGCTGTGTTTTTTGTCATGCGTTCCGTAGCCGAATTCATCAATCAAAATCCGGAACAGGGCCGACTGTGGCGGGCCATATTCTCCTATCACACCCAAAGCAGAAGCCGATGCCTCAGCCAACAAGTCGGTCGATGATTGGATCAGAAAATTGCGATAGTGATGTTCGCGTTCGGCATTGCCATCCAGCCAAACCAGAAAGTTGCCGGCTTCTGCAGATTGGATACGGACCAGCATGTCATCAATATAATCAGAACATGTTTGAACGGTTGCCTCCGCGCGGGCCTGATTTGCCAAAGGCTCAATCAGCAAAGCTTCCAGTCCGGCGCGGTTGCGATCCAACCGCATCATTGAAATGGGATCGTAGTAGCGTTGCATTCGAGGCAATAAGGAAGCTGTTGCATCATCTGGCAGGAGCACAAATCGACCTTGATAGCTTCGCATCAAAGCCTGATGCTGAACGTGCGTGAGGAGTTGCGTCGAGTTGTTTGCCGCCAGGCTGACATCGTCAATTCTCAAGTCGTAAACGGCGGGCGGGTTTTCACCAGACCGTTCACGCAAGTCTGCGCCGAGTGCCAAAAGTTCATCCCGGTTCATGTTTTCAAGCCTTCAAGCGGTTCATACATTGCAACACCCACGCCGCCGATCAGTCGCCAATCAACAATCGCCCAGCGAGACAAGTCCACCGCAGTGGCGCCGGTCTCTGCAGCGAAATAGGAAGGGGCATTGATGGCCCCGCTGATAACCGGGATATGCTTGATGACGATACGGTTGACCAACCCTGCCCCAAACATTCCATGCAGCAAGCGACTGCCGCCTTCCACCATCAGG
>JANMEX010000050.1:0-8636 GCA_031377485.1 Phyllobacteriaceae bacterium | reverse complement strand
TACCGGTTGACGATCAAGAGCCATATCTACCATTGGAATGTTACCGGTCCGCTGTTCAAACCGCTTCATGAATTGACCGAAGCTCACTACGGCGCATTGTTTGAAGCTGCTGACATCATCGCCGAGCGCATCCGCGGTCTTGGTCATCTTGCCCCGGTGAAAGTTGGTGACGCGGCCGATTTTGCACCCAAAAGTGGGTCGGCGGAAATTGAGACTGCCCAATCGATGGTTGAGGATTTAATTGCTGAACATGAGGCGTCAACGCGCAACATTCGCAAGGCAGCCAAAGCCGCGGACGATGGCGATGACATGGTGACTACCGATATGCTTACCGATCGGCTGGCTTTCCATGAAAAAGCCATATGGATGCTTGGCGCAACTATAAGCGTCTGATTTCCCGCAACTTCTATCGCAATAGAAAAGCAGCCGCACAGGCTGCTTTTCTATTTTGGCATCAGCACTTTCAAGGCGCCCTTGTGCAGTTTGATATTGAGTGTTTTTTCAAGCGATACCAACTCGCCGTCGATGGACATTTTCCGTCCGGCAGTTCTGGACAACACGTCGATTTGCACGCTGTCTGTCGATTGTGAGAGCAAATGCTCATTGTCTGTCCAACGGCCCAACAACATGTCACGGGCAAGCTTCACATTCATCAAAAATGAGAGGCGAGGAGCCGAGTAAATTCCCAGAATACCATCCTCCAATGTGTCTGCGTAAGGCAAATGTCCGTCACCATAGACATTGTTTGTGACCGCCAAAATGGAATACCGCCCGTTATAATCCTCTTTGCCATTGCTGAGTTTTGCTCGAAACGAAGGGGGGCTTATTATCGTTCGCAGCGCCGCCCGCGCGCTCGCCGCCAACTTGCCTAACCGGGACTTGTAGGGAATGAATTTGCGCAATTCGACCATGCGCGGCTGAACGCCAAGTGAAACCTGGTGAACAAAAACCTTGCCGTTGACTGTACCAATATCGACACTGTGAACGCCTGCATCAGCAAGCGCTTTTATGGCAGCATCCAATTCCAGCGGCATTTGCAATGAACGCGCAAAGAAATTCATCGTGCCTGCAGGAAGCACACCAAGGACTTTACCGTGCTTCCAACACAGAGACGCTGCCAAAGATACAGACCCGTCTCCGCCGCCGACTATGATGCAATCGACTGATTTATCTTTTGAGGCGATCTCCAGCGCATTCTTGATTTCCTTTCCGCTTGGAATGGCAATGCTGATGCTATTTCCAGCTGCTGATAAAGCGGCGGACAATTTACGTGCGACCTCGGCCGTATCTGCGGTTTTGAGCGTACCGCCATCCTTGTTTAGAACAATCTGGATAAGCATGAATACCTCAAATTACAGGAACGGCCTGCCTGTTTCAGCCGGCGAAGGCCATCCACCGGTGCGGGCCAGCAACGCAGCATCGCGAACATCGTAGCCCTTGCCTTGCCATTGAATTGCGCCGAGCGACACGAGTTTGCGCATGGTTTTGTTTGTGTGCACCAAAGATAAGCCCAGCGCATCAGCAAGATGGGATTGGGTGAGTGGTATTTGCATTGTGCCATCGGGCGCAAGGCCCACCTGCTTTGCACGGTGATAAAGTACTGAAAGCACATAAGCGACCCGCTCGACGGCGTTGCGCCTTCCGATCGTCAACAGGTTTTCATCCAACAGTCGCTCTTCGCGGCAGGCAATCCAGGTTAGGTCGAAGGCAAGTGAGGGGTGATTTCTATAAAGAGCATCAAGGCGTTTGCGATCAAAAACGCAAAGCGTCATCGCCGATAAAGCTTCGACGGAATGTTGCATTTCGCCTGCAATGGTTCCCTGCAACCCGACGAGATCACCCGGCAGTATGAAATTCAATATCTGCCTTCGGCCGTCTTCGAGCATTTTATAACGGAATCCAGCGCCTTCGAGCACGGTATAAAGGCTCAGGTTGACTGATTTCTCCATATAGATTGTCGCGCCCGGCTCAACGTTGACTTCACCGGTTTTGAAACTTTTCATGAATGTCAGTTCATCACTTGAGAACGAACGAAAATGAGTCATCAGGCGTAAAGGACATTGTTCACATTTGGTAAGGGATGTCCGTTGCGCCATCGTGCAATCTCATGGAGTAAGGAAAATAGCTTTATGATCCAGCAAACGCGCGCTGTGTAACCGAAGCATCCCGTGCGTCAGGTCCGAAATCTTCGGCACCATTAACTGAAAGCAATTCCTGCAATTTGTTTCTTGCGCGGTTTACACGGCTCTTTATTGTTCCTACAGCGCACGAACATATGACCGCAGCCTCCTCGTAACTCATCCCGGAGGCGCCTATCAATATGATGGCTTCGCGCTGGTCTTCTGGCAATTTGGCCAGCGCCGCTTTGAAATCCTGCAAATCGAGGTTTCCGTTTTGAGCTGGCGGTACAGAAAGCCTCTCTGTGAATATGCCGTCGCTATCCTGAATTTCCCGGCCGCGTTTGCGCATTTTGCTGTAAAAAAGATTGCGCAATATCGTAAAAAGCCAGGCTTTGATGTTGGTTCCCGGCTGAAAGCTACTTTGTTTGGACCAAGCGTTCATCACAGCGTCCTGCACCAGATCGTCAGCAATATCAGGTTTTCCGCATAGCGAAACCGCAAATGCACGCATTGCAGGCAGTTGCGCAATCAAATCGCGCTTGAACGAGTAAGTATCGCTTTGATCACTGTGATTCATTTCAGCGATCCTTTGCATCAATTTGCATTCGTTCCGCTTGATCCAGCTTTTCCAGCAGATCGAGAAGTCTTTCGGGTATCCCTTCATTTTCGACCGCTCCGTACATCGACCGCAGCAGTCCGGAAATCTGCCTGTCAAAATCCTGCCGCGGTGGTGACGTGCCTTGATTGATTGGATTTGGTATTTTGGTCATCTGGAATTCAATTCCTTTTCCATCTGCAACAACGCGTCATGTGAAAAAAAGTTCCGATGTGAGGAACCTTTATTATTTTCGAACGTTCATCTCTATAACGGCGTTTCGCCTCGGGATTACAGGGAGCATTACATGCCACTATCAACACGCATTGCCGGACATTTGCCCTATCTGCGACGCTACTCGCGGGCGCTCATGGGATCACAAAATTCGGGTGATGCATACGTCGCTGCTGTTCTTGAGGCCTTGATTTCCGACATTTCTATATTCCCAACGGCCTCCAGTGATCGTGTTTCACTATACAAACTGTTTTCCAAGCTGTTTGGTTCCGTCACCGTGGACCTTAAGGAGATTCAATCTCCTTTCGCCTGGGAGCGCAACGCAGAACTCTATATGGCTTCGATCCCGGCAAAGGCGCGTCAAGCAATACTTTTGGTCGCTGTCGAAGGGTTCAGCTCGCGGGAAACGGCCGAGATTCTTGAAACGAATGAAGCAGACCTCGGAAACATTCTTTCAACAGCAGCATCTGAAATTTCTGAGCAGATTTCGACAGACATAATGATCATCGAAGATGAGCCGCTGATTGCGATGGATATTGAGGACATGGTCACCGCGCTGGGTCACAGGGTAACCGGTGTGGCACGAACGCATACCGAAGCGATCGAATTGTATAAACACTGTAAGCCATCGATGATTCTGGCTGACATTCAGCTTGCGGACGGAAGCTCCGGTATTGAGGCAGTCAACGAAATCTTGGCTACAGCGGATATTCCTGTGATTTTCATCACAGCATTTCCTGAGCGGTTGTTGACTGGCGACCGTCCAGAACCTGCTTTTCTCGTCACCAAGCCGTTCAATCCGGACATGGTCAAGGCGTTGATAAGTCAAGCGCTGTTCTTTCAAGGGATTGCTGCACGGCAGTCCTCATAATTCTTTGAAAAGGGCGGGAACAGAAGGAATGGATTGGCGTTTTAGCAATACATTCCACTTAACGCTAAGGAACCAACACAATGCTTTACTACACTCTCGTGTTTCTCGTCATCGCTTTGATCGCCGGCGCCCTCGGATTTAGCGGCATCGCAGGTGCTTCAGCTGGCATTGCCCAAATACTGTTCTATGTGTTTTTGGTGTTATTTGTGATTTCGCTCTTGTCTAAAGTGTTCCGCAAAACTTGAACATGCAAACTATCTCAACTGAATAGTCAAGATTGATGGAAGCAGGGCAAGCCGGTGCGTTCGGGTGATTGAAAAGGGCAAAAAATCTTGGAAAAGTGATGCTGGCGATAGCGAGATTATCGATGCGCTAGCGTTCGCTTTAGCAGATGCACATTGCGGTGTGACTATTCAGGATAGAAATCTGAGATACAGGCATATTTATAATCTGCCGTCGTGCTGGGACGCGCCAGAAGACGCTATTCCTGATGATTATTCAATTTATGGACAGCATCTCGGTGAGAAACTCGCTTTGGCAAAAGCTGCAGTTGTGGCAACCGGCGAGGCGCAAAAGCTGACGACCCTTGCCAAAGACAGAGTGATCGCCTTTTCCATAGGCCAAATGTCGAGTGCCGGACATAAGGGCACGGTGATCACAACCATTCACGATATTACCCAGGTCAGAAAACGTGAGGCAACACTTCGTACACTGCTTCTGGAGTTAAGCCACCGTTCGAAAAATCTGATGGCAATCATTCAGGGATTGGCCACGCAATCTGCCAAATACTCTCCCTCGATCGACAGCTTCCTCAAGTCCTTCACAGGACGCCTGCATGCGGTATCCGGTGCTCAAGACGTATTGGTGGATTCCAATTGGCAAGGTGCTAGCCTGTTTGAATTAGCCCGCCGCCAATTGGTTTTGGCAGACGGGGATAATGAAACCAAAGTGATATTTGAAGGCGACGATATTGAATTGGATCCAAATCAATCTCTGCATATTGGACTCGCCCTTCACGAACTTGCGATGCTTGCGGCGACGCCGGCAGAGAAATCAAGAGGTTTCAAAAGGGTTTCACTAAAGGCCGAAAAACGTAAGGTGGGTGATCGCGATCACGTCTTTCTGCAATGGCAAAGCACTGCTGGTCTAACAGATACACCCATGCAGCCTGACTTCGGCTCAGTTCTTCTGGAAAAGGTTGTCCCGGCCGCCGTTTCTGGTGTTGTTGAAAAGTACCTGTCGGAAGATGGAGTTACGTGGAACCTGATGTTTCCGTTGCGACCCAAACTTGCGGTCCAAAAGAAAAAAAGGCGCCGCCCGGGGGGCGTGGGCGACGCCTGATCGGACGCGGGGTAAACCCGTCCGGGCAGGAAATTTATAGGGATCTAACCTGCCGCTTCAATAACGTTTGATTTTCAGAAACGTTCCAAAAATAATATTCTGAAATTTTATGTCAAAAGACATTGTGGTGTTCCATTCGCAGTCTATTTTTGGGCAAACGGAACGCCTCATGAAAAGAATTGCACCAATTGTAGTGTTAATAGCTGTTGCGGCCATTGGAACAGGGATGACCTTGTTCGCCAATGCAGCTGCAAATCGTGCTGCCCAGTCTCAGTTTGACCTTATTACAAGTGAGGCAACCGATCGGCTGGATCGCCGCGTTAGCCAACAGATCATGGTGCTTCGTTCAGTCGCAGCGCATCTGGAAACAACTGGTGAACCGCTAAGCCGTGCGACGTTTTCGAGGTTTATCAATGCGCTCGGTGTTGTTGAAAGCTTCAAGGGAATTCGCGGAATTGGATTCGCACTTCTCATAGAAAGTGATCGGGAGGCTGAAGTCGCCGGGTTGATCTCCTCATATTATGGCGGCGCTCGAGCAGTGTGGCCAATTGCAACGGATCAATCATATCGGACCCCAATCGCGCTTGTTGAGCCACTCGATGGCCGGAATAGTGCGGCGCTTGGTTATGACATGTATAGCGAATCCGCGCGACGTGTTGCCATGCAATTGGCGATGGCAAATGGCATGGCTGCGGCAACCGCGCCGGTGAGACTGGTACAGGAGATTACGGAAGAAAAACAAAATGGCTTCCTGGTCTATATGCCAGTTAGGCTGAAAACATCACCGCCGCTGGTCAACGCCAAGCAGAAGCAAGTATCAGGCTTTATATTTTCTCCATTCCGGGCAGGGGATTTACATGACGCAGCATGGGCTTCGCAAAATTTGCCGGCTGTGTTTCAAACTGTCGATCTGGACTCAGGCGGTGTCATTCTTGATCAGTCACCAGATTTTGCTTCGGCAAGTGTGAAGGGGCGCTTCAAAGCCGATCGCGAGATCAATGTGGCAGGACGGAAATGGCGGATCCATTTTGCCTCCACTCCTGCATTTGCTGGTGCAAACTGGCAAGTCGGAACGCTGCTCTTGGGGATTGTATCTTTCCTGTTTGCCGCTGCACTCGCAACATCGACGCGTGCACAACTCCAATCGGTTGAGACCGCAAACCGTCTCGCGGCCCTCTCCAATCAAGCGAGCGAAGATAAGGACATGATGCTTCAGGAAATGAAGCATCGTATTAAAAACTCAATTGCCCGCGTATTGGCAATTGCTCGCCAAACAGCTGCGGGGTCAAAATCCTTGGACGATTTTACCGCATCCTTTTTTTCAAGACTGCAATCCATGTCGGCTGCGCAGGAGCTTCTCACGCGCTCACATTGGGAAAAGGCAAACTTGCGTGAGTTGTTGAATGGAGAACTTCATCAGGTTTTGGGGGAGTGTTGGGATCAAAAACGTCTATCCGGTGAGGATATTGAACTGAACGCCCGCGCAACCCAGGCACTTGGATTGACCTTCCACGAACTCGCCACCAACGCTTTGAAATACGGTGACCAAAAAGGTATAGGCACCGGTCTTAACGTCACTTGGCGGTTCGAAACGCTTGATGCCGATGAAGTCCTGAAACTGGAATGGATTGAACCTGGCAGTTCGCATAAGGCTGGCGATAAAACCGGCTTTGGTTCAAAGCTGATCGCGATGAACATCGAACGGGAACTCAACGGGAAATTGGAACATATTACCGATCAACGCGGCCTGACAATCCGGATTACGCTGCCGAAACAAGCCTTGCTGTAAAAGCAGATAAAGGTTCCTTCCGTGCCATTTTGGTCAATTCCAACGGCGACAATCCAGAATTACTTTTCATGACGCCCGGCGCCAGAGAATAAGCGATAAACGTCCCGACAAGTTCGATCAATATTATCACGCTGCCGACTGTTGTTGTCGCGTTGCAATCATATCCAATACCCCCGCATGCGCGCGTGCAGTTGCATCCTCATCACCTGTAGCAAACCAGCCTGCAACTATCAGAGGCAGTGCGCCGAATTTGCTTTTCAGTCTTCTGCGCATGAAATCAACGCGCTCGGAGGGCGGATCTATCAGATAGACCAATACAATCGCCTTCGTCTGATCAAGCGTTCCTCCATCAGAGGCAAGCGGTGAACTGGCATTTTCGTCCAACATCTTGTGGGCAATTCCAGCAGCGCTTAGCGAGGCTGACAGAGCCGCAGTTGCCGCAAAGTTGAGACTGCCGGGCGCGGGAAGCAACAATATCGATCTGTCTTCTGTTGATCCGGCTGTCTCGGTGTCCGGCAAGAAGATAGTATCCAGCACTGCAGAGAATTCACCTGCAAGTGCGGTCTGATCGTCGGTTGTCAGGCGGCGTTGCATGCGATCGCCTTCTGCTATCAATAGCCCAGGCACCGCAATATTCTTTAAAAACTCCGCCATTGTGGATTCTGCGAGCCACTTTTCAGACAAATTACTCGCATCGATACGGTCGCGTGCCAATAAGCGTTGGTAAAAAGTCTGTGCAGGTGTCAGCGCCGGCGCTGATCCAAAAAGAACATCCAGAAAGCCAAGCCCGTCGACATGGCGACCAATCACTGCCAGGCAAATGGTCAAAGGAGTGGCAAGCAAAAGCCCGACTGGTCCCCAAAGTGCCGTCCAGAACGCAGCCGCGGTGATGACAGCAACCGGGGAAAGCCCAGCTGTATGACCGAAGGCGAGGGGCTCGATAATCTGACCAATGATCGGCTCCGAGACCGCAAAAAGGGCAATTACAATCAATGGCAACGTCCAGTCAGGGCTAATTGCAGCTGCCAACAAAATTGGGAAGATTGCAGAAATGAACGCTCCCACATAGGGAACAAAACGCATCAATCCGGCAAAGACACCCCAAAGTGCGGCTGCAGGAACGCCAAGCCACCAAAGCGAGATGCCGATGAAAAGCCCGAAGCTGCCATTAACAATCGCCTGCATGAAGAAAAGCTTGCTGATTTTCGATCCCGCATCATCCATCGCAGCGGTGGTTTTCAAAAGGTCACCTCGACCGACAAGACGTATTAGCCGATCCCGCAAATCTTCGCGTTGAAAGAGGAAAAATATGCAAAATATTGTAACGAGAATTGATTGCAAAACGGGCTGCAGGAGTGGCTCGATAACGTTGAGATATGAGTCAAGAAAACCCGGCTCAGAAGTTAAGACCGCCACTTGATTGGTCGTCGCACTCGCCGAATTATAGTCTGCCTTCGGTGATACCTCAAGCTCTTTACCCAGTCGCCCGAGAAGATCACCCGCTCCACCAAGCACCCCTTCGCCCGTCGACATGTCGCGCATGCTTTTAATTTTTGCTCGCAAATTCAATTCGTATTTTGGCAGATCTGAAGTCAGCGAAGCCACTTGTTTGGAAACAAGGTAGCCGAGCCCACCAACCGTGCAGAACATGGCCACTACGACCATTGATATCGCGAGAAATTTCGG
>JANMEX010000001.1:0-2142 GCA_031377485.1 Phyllobacteriaceae bacterium | reverse complement strand
ACGCTGAAGTTCATCTGCACAATTGGAACCTGCCCAAGCGTGCCTTTTCCGGCGCGACAATCGGCGTTGCCGAAAGTTTCATGGATGGCGACTGGACCAGCCCGGATGTGACAACGTTTCTAGAACTGTTCCTCGTCAATCAGGACATGGGAGAGCGACTTGCGGGCGGCTCCAACTGGTTGTTCACGACATTCCATCGCATTCGCCATTGGCTGAACGACAATAACAAGTCGGGCTCCAAGCGCAATATTTCGGCGCATTATGACCTTGGAAACACGTTTTACCGCGAGTGGCTTGATCCGAGCATGACGTATTCATCCGCGCTCTACCAGGATGGCGCGAATGATCTGGAGAGCGCACAGGCGGCCAAATACCGCGCGTTGCTTCGCGACATCGGAGCAAAACCGGGCGATCATATCCTTGAAATTGGTTGCGGCTGGGGCGGCTTTGCCGAGTTTGCGGCCAGCCAAGGCTGCAAAGTGACAGGGTTGACGATCAGCCGTGAGCAGTTTGATTTTGCGACGGAGCGGATGAAAAAGGCCGGTCTGTCGGACCTTGTCGAGATCAAGTTCGAAGACTACCGCGACGAGCGTGGTACCTATGACCACATAGTTTCCATCGAGATGTTCGAGGCTGTTGGCGAGAAACATTGGCCGACCTATTTCTCGATGCTGAAGAGCCGGCTGAAGCCGGGCGGGCGCGCGGGGATTCAGGTGATCACGATCAATGAAGCAGCGTTCGAGCCTTACAAGAAACGGCCGGATTTCATACAGGCCTATGTATTCCCCGGTGGCATGCTGCCAACGCCGGAGCGCTTGCGCCAGCTTGGCGCGACTGAATCACTGTCGATCCTCAAACAACGCATTTTCGCTCAGGATTATGCCCGTACGCTTGCTGACTGGCGCGTGAAGTTCTGGGATGCGTGGCCGAAAATCGGCGCGCTCGGCTTTGACGAGCGCTTCAAGCGCCTGTGGGAATTTTATCTGTATTATTGTGAAGCTGGCTTCCGCTCGGAGTATATTGACGTTCGGCAGGTGGTTTACAGCCGGGATTGATGCGGCGTAACTTAGGCCCGAATGAGGGCGCGAGCGATGATTATTTCGACAGAATCCGAACTTGACGCACTTTATGGCGAGCCGGTGGCGACATCGATGCTTAAGGAAATCGATCACATTTCGCCTGATTATGGCCGCTACATTTCAGCCTCTTCATTTGTAATCCTTGCGACCAGCGGACCAGACGGTCTCGATTGTTCGCCGCGCGGAGACCCGAAAGGATTTGTGCGAATTGCTGATCCGAAGACGCTGATGATCCCGGATCGACGCGGCAACAACCGGATTGATTCCCTGCGCAACATTGTGCGTGACCCGCGTGTCGCGCTTTTGTTCATCATTCCCGGCATAGAAGGCACGATGCGTGTCAACGGACGAGCCGAGCTGTCAGTCGATCCAAACCTCTGTTCCACGTTTGTGATGGAGGGTAAGCTGCCGAAATGCGTGATCGTCATCCATGTTGAGCGTGCCTATTTCCAATGCAAGAAAGCATTGGTGCGCGGGCACGTCTGGGATGTGTCGAGGTACATCAGCCAAGCGGAATTGCCCAGCGTCGGTGAAATGATGGAGCGGCTGGCCAAAGGCGGATTCGATGGAAAGGCCTATGACGAGGCCTATCCAGAAAGAATGCAGCAAACGATTTACTAGGATCGAAATCCGAGCCTAGATCGCACTCGTCGGAAGCCGTTCCCTTAGCAAATTTTCGACTTCAGGCAGCGAAAAACTGTTCCCGGTTATCCAAAACAATGATGTCGACCAACACATCAAGCGGAGCATGCCAATTGACGTGAAGGATGAATTCTACATGCCCATCAAACGGTCCGATATTTGTGACATAAACATCCGCGTCACCGCGATGTGGTGCCCAATCGAACTCCGGTCCATTGAAATTCCCGACACCGTTTGAGATGTCAATTGCTTCTGCGGCCGAGATGACAACTGCTGATTTGGCGGTGATTGGTGGACAGCTGAAGTTCATGACCGCGCGACCTTGCAGGCCACGGTATAAAACCCGGATTGTACGAGACATATTCTGCTCCTTATTGAAAAGAAGCCCCACTCAACACAAGGTAGCAGTGGTTAAATTTCA
>JANMEX010000522.1:0-12574 GCA_031377485.1 Phyllobacteriaceae bacterium | reverse complement strand
GTCCGCTTTGCCTCGGACCCGAACCAGAAAATTTACGAACTGATGACCCGGGATAATTTGATCACGGTTTCCGAAAATGTCGATCAAGAACAGGCCAAACATCTTCTCCACCAGCACCGCATCGAAAAACTGGTGGTCATTGACCAGAACGGCCACTGCGTTGGACTGATCACGGTCAAGGACATTGAAAAGTCGCAGCTGAACCCGAATGCATCGAAGGACGCGCAAGGGCGGCTTCGCGTTGCTGCTGCGACATCAGTAGGCGAGGACGGCTTTGAACGCTGCGAACGGCTGATTGATGCGGGCGTGGATGTGATTGTCATCGACACTGCGCACGGTCATTCGCAGCGGGTGCTTGATGCCGTGACGCGTGCGAAAAAACTCTCCAACTCGGTGCGCATCATCGCCGGGAATGTCGCGACGCGCGAAGGCACATTGGCCCTGATTGATGCTGGTGCCGATGCGGTCAAGGTTGGCATCGGTCCGGGCTCGATCTGCACCACGCGCATCGTCGCCGGTGTCGGTGTGCCGCAACTGACCGCGATCATGGAATCGGTCGAAGCCGCGCAGAAGTCCGGCATTCCGGTGATTGCGGATGGTGGCATCAAATTCTCCGGCGACTTGGCCAAGGCGCTTGCCGCCGGTGCGTCCGCCTCGATGATCGGCTCGCTGCTTGCGGGCACGGATGAAAGCCCCGGCGAGGTGTATTTGTATCAGGGTCGCTCGTTCAAGGCCTATCGCGGCATGGGCTCGGTCGGCGCGATGGCGCGCGGCTCGGCGGACCGTTATTTTCAGGCGGAAGTGCGCGACACGCTCAAGCTTGTGCCGGAAGGCATTGAAGGTCAGGTTCCTTACAAAGGTCCCGTGTCGGCAGTTCTGCACCAGCTCGCAGGCGGACTTCGTGCGTCAATGGGCTATGTAGGCGCAGCAAACCTTGCGCAGTTTCGCGAAAAGGCGACGTTTGTGCGCATTTCGAGCGCCGGACTTCGCGAAAGCCACACGCATGATGTAACAATCACCCGCGAAAGCCCGAATTATCCGGGCGGCATGTAAGTGGTCAAATTCAGCCGCGGCGATTGGCTGCTGTTGATCGCAACGGCGACCGGTTACCTCGCCTTTACCCCGGTACGGTGGGCAATAGAAAAGCGGGCAGGTTGCAAGTTCATCGCACCCGACATGAACTTCCCGCCGGATTTTTCAGCCTACGACCAAGCCAAGGCATGTTTGACTGGAAACAGTGGGGCAGGGCTGGATGCCTATTTGCATTGGCATTCGCTTGGTCTGGATCTGGTATTTCCTGTTTTGCTGGGCGCTGCGGTGACTGTAATACTGTTGCGGATCGGTGAAGGTTTGCCACGTTTCAACGCGCTTGGCAGCAATGCAAAACGAACTGGTGCTGCGATTTTTCCTGTGGCTTATGCTGTGGCTGATTATGCCGAAAACTGGAACGTCTCGAGATGGCTGAAGTCAGGGGATGACGCGTTATTGCCCTTGATATCGACGCTCACCACGCTCAAATTCGCGGCACTGATCGTGGCGGCAATAGTTGCATTCACATTTCTACTGGCCACGCTGAAACACAAGGAACTGTCATGAACGGTGAAGCAATTTTCTGGCCGATGCTGGTCCAAGTGTTATTGACGTTTTTCATTTATGCGCTGGTCTCGTTTCGCCGGATATCGGCTATCAATTCCGGGCAAGCCAAACCGGCTGATTACAAGATTCCGACCATTGAGCCTGAAGCCAGCGCCACAGCTGCGCGCAACCTGATCAACCAGTTTGAACTGCCGGTGCTGTTTTACGCCGCCTGTTTGGTGCTTTTCGTTCTTGGTGCCGTGGGGCAGGCTGCAGTCTTGGTAGCTTGGGCCTTCGCTTTGGTGCGTATTGTCCACGCATATGTCCACGTTACGACCAACCGTTTGCGCTTTCGTCGTCCGCTGTTCATTACAAGCTTCGTGTTTGTTTTCGTCCTATGGGCGTTGATCGCAGCGCGTCTGGTCGCGGCCTGATTGCATGGCCACTAGCCATTAAACAGCCTCTCCTTATATGATCCTCGATGTAGGGACATGATTCGGAGGGAAATCAATCATGAATAAGCTCAGCGCCGAGTTTTTCGGTACGTTTTGGCTCGTCTTTGGCGGCTGTGGCAGCGCCGTTCTGGCAGCAGCTTTTCCGGAAGTCGGTATCGGCCTCCTCGGCGTTTCGCTGGCTTTCGGCCTCACGGTTTTGACCATGGCTTACACGGTCGGCGGAATTTCCGGTGGCCATTTCAATCCGGCAGTTTCGCTCGGTCTTGCCATTGGCGGACGCTTTGAGTTCAAGGATTTGCTCGGCTACTGGATCGCGCAAGTCGCGGGCGGCATCGCCGGTGCGGCAGTTTTGTATGTGATCGCATCCGGCAAGGCCGGTTTTGTCGCTGGTGGGTTTGCCTCCAACGGCTATGGCGAACTGTCGCCCGGCGGATACTCAATGCTGGCTGTGCTGATCATGGAAGTGGTGATGACGGCCTTCTTCCTGATCATCATTCTCGGTTCAACCCATAAATCGGCACCGGCGGGCTTTGCGCCGATTGCCATCGGTCTTGGCCTGACGCTGATCCATCTGGTGTCGATCCCGGTCTCCAACACCTCGGTCAATCCAGCCCGCTCGCTTGGCGCGGCACTGTTTGCGGATACGGGCGCGCTCAGTCAGGTCTGGCTGTTCTGGGTGGCACCGCTTGCGGGCGCTGCACTTGGCGCAATAATCTGGAAGTCGCTGCTTGGCCGCGACTGACATACATGGCAAAAAACTGAAAGGCCGGGGCAATGTCTCCGGCCTTTTTTGTTGCCTTGAATCTTTGGAACTTTAATCCGCAAACGCCCGCGCAAATTGGAAAATTTAAACTCGATTGATTTAGTAGTGTATAGAATAATCTGTGCCGGATCATAAGCGCAACCCGCAAGGAGGATCTGGCAAATGGCATTGTTTTTCGGGATTAACATTGGCCTCTCTAAGGCCGACGAATCAGAAGAATTGAACGGCGAAAAGGCGTTGAAAAAGCCGTCGCACGTGATGCGCTGGTTGTTCCGCAAGCGCCAGGCCCGTTTCGGCTGAAACTGCAAGCTGTTGAATTTCAAAGGCAAAAGGATTTCCCCCATGAGCCGCATCTTGATTGTTCCCGGTTACAACGGTTCGGACACGGACCACTGGCAGCGCCACTGGCTTGATGATGATCATGACGCGTTGCTGGTCGAACAGGAGTGCTGGACACACCCTGTGCTTTGGGTCTGGCTTCACAAGCTTGAGGCCGATCTGATTGCCAATCCAGGCGCGGTTCTTGTCGGGCACAGTCTGGGCGCCGTGTTGATTGCGCATTTGGCCAACCGTCCGGCAGCAGCGCATGTGGACGGCGCACTGCTGGTCGCACCTGCCGATGTGGAAGCTGCGCAGGAGCGGCATCCGGGGCGGATCGATTTCGGCAAAATGCCACGCGGACGGCTGCCATTCCCGTCGATTGTCGTGGCAAGCCAGGCCGATCCGTACATGCCTTGGCTGAAAACCCGCCAATATGCTGGGATATGGGGTTCGGGTCTGATTGATCTGGGTGATGCCGGGCATATCAATGTGTCAAGCGGCCATGGCCGCTGGCCGGAAGCCTATGACATCGCCCGCAGTCTCAGCCGCAATCCGGAAGACTGGCAGCACAGGAGGCCCGCTCCACAAGCCCGCCGCGCACATTCCACTGGTCTGCACATCGGCGGCTGACCGTCGCTCTGGCGATTGCAACACCTGCGTATTGTGCGTAAACCCCGGTGTCTCATTCCTCCCAGACACCGGGGTTTTTTCTTTCGATGATTTCCCAACGGGCAAAATATGCGTTGAGGGCCTTGGTCATGCTTTCGGGCGTGGAAAAGGGCGTGTCGCTGTCGATCACCGAAATTGCCGCAGAGCAGCGCATTCCCAAAAAGTTTCTTGAGCAAATACTTCTTGAATTGAAGCGCCATGGCATCGTGGAAAGTCGCCGTGGTAAGGTCGGTGGATATTTGATGCTTCGCCAACCTGAAGATGTAACTTTCGGCGAGGTGTTGCGTTTGATCGACGGACCCATCGCGCCGCTGCCATGTCTGAGCATCGTCGCTTATAAAAAGTGCGAGGATTGCAAGGAAGAAAAGAGTTGTGAAATTCGCAGGGTCTTTGCAAATGTGGCAATTGCCACACGTGAAGTGCTCGACAAAACGTCCATTCTGGACTCCCTCAAAATAAATGGTGCTTGAAAACGTTCGTTTTTGGAATGGTGTTTTCATAATGGCGTGAATTTTGGGCTTTCCGGAGTATTTTAATCCCTATTAACTCGGTAGTGTTTCGGCATGTTCAACACATGGAGGCTGACATGAACAGACGCAAAACCTCAATTTTACTGGCAGGCATTTTGGCGGCTTCGTTTGTGATGCCAATGGCAACGTCGGCATTTGCTGACCAGACAATCCTGAATGTGTCTTATGATCCGACGCGTGAATTCTACAAGGAGTTCAATGAGGCCTTCGCAGCAAAGTGGCTGGCTGACACCGGCGAGACGCTGACTGTTCAAGCCTCGCATGGCGGCTCGGGCAAACAGGCCCGTGCGGTGATTGATGGTCTGGAAGCCGACGTGGTGACGCTTGCACTTGAGAGCGACATCAACGCCATCGCCTCCAAGAGCGGGAAAATTGCAGCAGATTGGCGCACAAAGCTGCCGCACAATTCATCGCCATATACTTCGACAATCGTTTTCCTCGTTCGCAAGGGCAATCCGAAGGCGATCAACAATTGGGGTGATCTGGTCAAGGACGGCGTTGAGGTGATCACGCCGAACCCGAAGACCTCTGGCGGCGCACGCTGGAACTATTTGGCCGCATGGGCCTGGGCCAACGGCGAATATGGCGGCGACGAAGCCAAGGTGAAGGATTATGTCGGCAATCTCTACAAGCATGTTCCGGTACTCGACACCGGCGCGCGCGGCTCGACAACGACTTTTGCCCAGCGCGAAATCGGCGATGTGCTGCTCGCATGGGAGAACGAAGCCTATCTGGCGTTGGACGAATTCGGCGCAGACAAGTTCGACATTGTGATCCCGCCGCAGTCTATCCTTGCCGAACCGCCGGTCGCGGTCGTTGATGGCAACGTCGATGCACATGGCACGCGCAAGGTTGCAGAGGCCTATCTAAACTTCCTTTACACGGCAGAAGGCCAGAAACTGGCACTGAAGCATCACTATCGTCCGGCCTTGCCTGAACTTGTTGATCCGGCAGAGCTTGCAAAACTTCCGCAGTTGAAGCTTGTATCCATCGACGATCCGATTTTCGGTGGATGGGCTAAAGCGCAGCCTTACCATTTCGATGATGGCGGCGTATTCGACCAGATCTATAAGCCAGCCAACTGAGGGGAACGCATGCAATCATCCTTCGCTTTCGCGAAGTCATGGAAAAAGCCAAGCGTCCTTCCGGGTTTCCGGTTGGCGCTTGGTTTTTCATTGGTCTATCTGACGCTGATCGTGTTGATACCGCTTGCCGCGCTGGTGCTCAAAACCACCGGCCTTGGCCCCGGCGAATTCATGAAGATCGCAACGGACAGCCGCGTCACCCATGCGCTTTACATTTCCTTCGGCACAGCCTTTGCCGCGGCTCTGGTCAATGTCGTCTTCGGCGTAATCATCGCCTGGGTGCTGGTACGCTACCGGTTCCCTGGCAAACGCATCATTGATGCAGTTGTTGATCTGCCGTTCGCACTGCCGACTGCCGTAGCCGGCATCGCCTTGACCGCGCTCTACGCGCCGAATGGTTGGATCGGTCAGTTTTTCAAACTCGCTGGAATCAAGATCGCCTTCACACCGGTCGGCATCGTTATTGCGCTTATCTTTGTTGGTCTGCCATTTATCGTGCGCACTGTTCAGCCTGTGATGGAGGAGATCGACCGCGAAGTGGAGGAAGCCTCCGCGACGCTAGGTGCGACCCGCTTTCAAACCATCAGTCAGGTTCTGCTGCCGGGCCTTGCACCGGCGATTTTGACCGGCTTTGCGCTCGCGTTCGCCCGTGGTGTCGGCGAATACGGTTCGGTGATTTTCATTGCCGGCAACATTCCGGAGGTGACAGAAATCGCGCCGCTTCTGATTGTCATCAAGCTGGAAGAATTCAATTATGCGGGCGCTACCGCCATTGCGACGATCATGCTCGTGATCTCCTTTGCGATGCTGTTAATCATAAATCTCATTCAGGCCTGGAGCCGCAGGAGGTACGGATATGGCTCGTGATTTGAATGAAGACCCGCTGAGGGTAGAACCGCGACGCGCCACCACAGAAAGCCGCCGCTGGCGCGCAATCCTGACGCTGGTTGCGCTCGCATACCTCGCTTTTTTTCTGATTCTGCCGCTCGCTGCGGTCTTTGTTGAAGCGTTTCGCAAAGGCGCAGGAGAATTTTTCGCGGCCATTGTTGATCCGGAAGCCATTGCTGCGATCAAGCTGACCTTGCTGGTCGCAGGTATTGCCGTTCCGCTCAATTTGGTTTTTGGCATTGCAGCATCTTGGGCCATTGCCAAATATGAATTCAAGGGTAAGGCGTTCCTGACCACGCTGATTGACCTGCCGTTTTCTGTTTCGCCGGTGATTTCCGGTCTGGTATTCGTGCTCCTGTTCGGCGCGCAGGGGCTGCTGGGGCCGCTGATGAAATCATGGGGCGTCCACATTATTTTTGCCGTGCCCGGCATCGTTCTGGCGACAATTTTCGTCACATTCCCGTTCGTCGCACGCGAACTCATCCCGCTGATGCAAGAGCAGGGTACGGCGGATGAGGAGGCTGCGCTTTCTCTTGGCGCAAGCGGCTGGCAGACATTCTGGAACGTGACGCTGCCCAACATAAAATGGGGCCTGCTTTACGGCGTTCTCCTGTGCAATGCCCGCGCCATGGGAGAATTTGGCGCGGTATCGGTTGTTTCCGGCCATATACGCGGCTTGACCAACACCATGCCGCTGCACATCGAAATCCTCTACAACGAGTATAATTTCGTCGGCGCATTTGCCGTCGCCACGCTGCTCGCTGCGCTTGCCCTCTTCACGCTGGTCCTGAAATCACTTCTGGAAATGAAGTTCAGTGACGAGCTCTCCGCCCTTCGCAAACATTAGGTCCGATAAATGGAAGTTCGTGTTCAAAACGTGCGCAAGGAATTTGACGCTTTTCCGGCGTTGAATGACGTGTCGCTCGACATCCGCTCCGGCGAATTGATTGCGCTGCTGGGCCCTTCCGGTTCCGGCAAGACGACGCTTCTGCGGCTGATTGCGGGGCTGGAATATCCGACCGGGGGCGCGATTTTCTTTGGCGAGGAAGACGCTTCGCGCAAGACCGTGCAAGAGCGGCATGTCGGGTTTGTGTTTCAGCATTATGCTTTGTTCCGCCATATGACCGTTGTTCAAAACGTCGGCTTCGGGCTGAAGGTGCGCCCCTCGGACAGCCGCCCGGACAAGGCGGAAATTCGCCGCCGCGCAATGGAGTTGCTGCAACTGGTCCAACTGCCGGGACTTGAAAACCGCTATCCGGCGCAACTTTCGGGTGGTCAGCGCCAGCGCGTTGCGCTTGCCCGCGCCATGGCGATTGAACCCAAAGTTTTGCTGCTCGACGAGCCGTTCGGCGCATTGGATGCGCAGGTACGCCGCGAATTGCGCTCCTGGCTGCGCGAAATTCACAACAAGACCGGCCATACAACTGTCTTTGTAACGCACGATCAGGAAGAAGCGCTGGAGCTGGCCGACCGCGTTGTCGTGATGAGCAAGGGCAATATCGAGCAGGTCGGCACGCCCGACGACATTTACGACAATCCGGAGACGCCGTTTGTGTTTGGCTTTATTGGCGAATCCTCGCGCCTGCCGGTGACAATTGGGGCAGGACAGATCCGTTATCATGGCACGCAGATCGGCAATTCCGACGAAAGCCTTCCGGCAGGCGAGGCGATGCTGTTCTTCCGACCCTACGACATTGAGATCACGGACGGCGTTTCGGCGGCGATAGAAGGCACGATTTTGGGCACCCGCCGCACTGCCGGAACGCGCCATGTCGAATTAGAACTGCCAGCAGGGCATCGCCTTGAAATCGAACTGCCGCCGGAACAGCGCGCGGAGATCGGCGAAAAGATCGTCTTCCGCCCGAAAAAGTGGAAGCTCTATCCGAACGGATCTTGAATATTTTCAGGCTTGATGGCGACAACACGCGTTTAAGAAAATACGCCAGAAAATAATCAGAACTGTTCAGAAAAGCGTCGATTGGTTGAACGGTTCTGAAATATTTGCCTGTGGCCATTCCGCCGTCCAGCCTCTAAAGGAGCGCATTGACGAAAATGGAGAGTGGCCCATGCGCCTCGGCGGACGCATAGCAGCGGCATCGGAAGTTCTGGCAGACATGGCAGCGCGCAAGCGCCCGGTTGCAGATGCACTAAAAGATTGGGGGCTGTCGCACCGGTTCGCCGGTTCTGGCGACCGTGCCGCAATCGGCAATTTGGTTTATGACGCGCTGCGCAAGAAGCTCTCGCTCGGTTGGCGCATGGGCGACGATACCCCGCTGCCGCTGATTGCTGCGGTTCTTCTTGACAGCTGGAATGAAACACCTGCATCGCTGATCGGCAAACTTGACGGGGACCGTTTTGCCCCGCAACTGCCGTCGCTTGAAACGCTTGAGGCTTTCAATACAGCGGACCTGCGTCAAGCGCCTGACCATGTTCAGGCGGACGTGCCGGAATGGACCGTGCCGCATTTGAAGATGATGTTCGGCGATGAATTCATTGCCGAGTGCCAGGCCCAGACCGGCCGGCCGCCAGTGGACATGCGTGTAAACCGCCTGCTCTCCACCCGCGAAAAGGTGATATCTGAACTGCCCAAGGATATTGGCGTTGTGGCGTCAAAATGGGTCGAAGACGGTCTGCGCATTCCCGCAGGCGCGTGCGACTACCGCCAGCCGAACATTCAGGCCGAGCCTGCTTTCCAAAAAGGTTGGTTTGAAATTCAGGATGAAGGCTCGCAACTGGTCGCCACTCTCTCCGGCGCTGCGCCGGGCGAAAATGTACTGGACTATTGTGCGGGCGGCGGCGGAAAGACCTTGGCTCTGGCGTCGATCATGGCCAACAAGGGCCAGATTTTTGCGACCGACAGCGATAAGGTACGCCTTGCACCGATTTTCGACCGGCTGAAGCGAGCCGAGACGCGCAACGTGCAGGTCAAGGCGGCAAAGTCCGATCTTTCGGATATTGAAGGCGCGATGGACATGGTTTTGATCGATGCGCCATGCACTGGGGCCGGAACTTGGCGCCGCCGTCCTGACGCCAAATGGCGGCTGTCGCCCGCGCAGCTTGAAACACGCACGAAAGAGCAGGCCGCAATCCTACAATCGGCCAAAAATTATGTGAAACCGGGCGGGCGTATCGTTTACATCACCTGTTCGCTGTTCCGCGAGGAAAATGAAGCACAGGTCGAGGCATTTCTGGCCGGAAACGGCAATTTCGCGGCGCTGAGTGGTCTGGAATTGGCAAACAGGGCCAAGTTGGATGAAAACCTGGTTGCAGTCGGGAAAGCCGGCCTAACCCTTACGCCCCGCCGCACGGGTACGGATGGCTTTTTTGTCTCGGTTCTCAAGCGAACATAAATCTATTGCATGCGTTGTTACGTAAGCAAACCGTAACAGGAGAGTTTTTATGCCGCGCAACATCGTGTCACTCGTCGGTTTTGTCATTCTGGTTCTAGGCGGCGGCACTGCCATCGGTCTTTCGACGCTGCCGGGGGAATGGTACGCATCGCTTGCCAAGCCGCCGTTCAATCCGCCGAACTGGATTTTCGGGCCGGTCTGGTCAATCCTTTATGTGATGATCGCTGTTGGCGGATGGCGGCTGTGGACCAATCATCGCAACAGTCTCTCAATGAAAATCTGGTGGGTCGCATTGGTGTTGAACTTCATTTGGTCACCGGTATTCTTTGGCGCCCAACAGCTTGGCGCAGCTTTGGTTGTCATCGTTGGCCTGCTCGCACTCATCTTTGTGTTCATTGCAAAGACCTGGAATCTTGACCGGTTGGCCGCATGGCTGTTTGTTCCGTATGCCGCCTGGGTCTCATTTGCGACTTTGCTGAATGCATCGCTCTGGTGGCTGAATTGACTTTTCAAAGCTGATCCCGCATCGGCTGAACATGAAAACACTCGTCGGATATCACCAGTCTTCAGGCAATAAATTGCTGTTCGTCATGGCCGCGGAGCCGGAATACGGGCCGCATTTGCGCGCCCGCTTCACGCCGTTGATAACCGGCGTCGGTCCGGTTGAATCGGCAATGGTTCTGGCCGCTTTCCTTGGCGAAAGAAAATGCGACGGCGACATGCCAGACATCATTATTTCGCTCGGCTCGGCAGGTTCGCGAACGCTTGAACAAACGGAAATCTATCAGGCCTCATCTGTGTCCTATCGCGATATGGATGCGACCGTTCTGGGGTTTGAAAAAGGCCGGACGCCATTTCTCGATCTGCCCGCCGTATTGCCGCTGGAGCCGCTTATACCCAGCCTCAAGCAGGCAACGCTTTCCACCGGCGCAAACATCGTCTCCGGTGCGGCGTATGATGCGATCGACGCGGAAATGGTGGACATGGAAACCTATGCCCTCAAACGTGTCGCCATGACTTTCGACATCCCGTTGATCGGCCTGCGCGGGATTTCAGACGGCAAGAGTGTGCTGCGCCATGTCGATGACTGGACGGAATATCTCCACGTCATTGATGGGAAGTTGGCGGCAGTGGTGGATATGATTATTGCCGTAACTGCGGCCGGATGCCTCAATCCAAAGGCCGTTAAAGCATCTTGAAAATTATTCAACCAATCGGTTGACAATCTCTTCGCTGCGAGTATATTCACCCATATGGTTGAACGAAAGTTAGATGAAGTAGCGCTTTCAGAAATCTTGAAGGCAACAAGCGATCCGACCCGGCGCTCCATTCTGACCAGTCTGGTGCAGGAGGGGCCGACGCGCGTCACCGATCTGGCGGCTTACTATCGCATGAGCCTGAACTCAGTCTCCAAGCACATCAAGGTGCTGGAGGCGGCGGGATTGGTATCGCGCCGAATGGAAGGCCGCGTGCACTGGATCAGCGCAGAGCTGAGCCGTGTCGCGATGGTCGATGTCTGGTTCAAACAGCTGCGGTCGATCTGGGAATTGCGTCTTGAAAGACTGGAAACATTGTTGAGTGAGGAAGAGAAAAATGACTGACCTGAGCCTGACCGTAAACCGTCGTATCAGCCAGCCTGCAGCGAAGATTTTCGACGCGTGGCTGAACCCGAAAATGATGGCAAAATATATGGTTCCGGACGACAGCTTCACCGTGCCACATGCCGAAGTTGACGCCAAAGTCGGTGGCCGCTTTTCCTTTATCGTGAAACGCGACAACGAAACCCCGCATGCCGGAACTTACCTGACCATCGACCGCTACACGAAAATCGCTTTCACTTGGGAGTCGCCATTCGCGGCAAAGGGCAGCCACGTCACACTCACTTTCACTCCGGTCGATGACGGCGTCACGGATGTCGAACTTACACATGTGAAGTTTGTAAGCGAACAAAGCCGCGATGGTCACAAGCGTGTTTGGACATCCATCCTCGCAACACTTGATGAATTGGTGAGCTGAAGTGCCCCGGCGCTTCTTCATCTATGTCTTTCAGGCAGACCCAATTCATAAATCAATCGTTTCTATGGTTGATTCAACGTGTGAACTGACTGAATCAGACTGCGCAGACTTATCCACAACCCGTTGCGCCGACTCGTGTTTTTCTCTAAACGCTCGCCATGAACACGACACCTCACCAGTCCATCCTCATCATTGATTTCGGATCGCAAGTCACGCAGCTCATCGCGCGGCGGGTGCGCGAGACCGGCGTCTATTGCGAAATCCACCCGTTCCAGTCGGCCGCAAAGGCCTTCGAGAAGATGCAGCCGAAGGGAGTTATCTTCTCTGGCGGCCCAGCCTCTGTGCTGGATGAGAACTCACCCCGCGCCCCGCAGGCGGTGTTTGACAGTGGCGTGCCCATCCTCGGCATTTGCTACGGACAGCAGACGCTTTGCACCCAACTTGGCGGCAAGGTTGAAGGCGGCCATGCCCGCGAATTTGGCCGCGCAGACGTCGAGATCAAGAAGGCATCGAAGCTTTTCGAAGGCCTCTGGGAAATCGGCAAATCCTACCCTGTGTGGATGAGCCACGGTGACCGCGTGACCAAGCTGCCGGACGGCTTCGAAGTCATCGCGACATCCGAAAATGCTCCCTTCGCCATCGCTGCAAATGAGGGTCGAAAATATTACACGACCATGTTCCATCCAGAGGTCGTGCACACCCCCGATGGCGGCAAACTTCTGGCCAATTTTGTGCACAAGATTGTTGGCCTTGAAGGCGACTGGTCGATGTCCGCCTACCTCATCTATTGGAATGTACAAGCGTATCTCGGATCCAAAACAAATAGAAGAGAAATTGAAAGTGCTAAAAAAGCATCGTATAAAGAATATTGACCTGAATATTTTAAACTATAAAGTGGGGTGATTCTTCTACTTAACATAAG
>JANMEX010000494.1:0-5557 GCA_031377485.1 Phyllobacteriaceae bacterium | reverse complement strand
AGGTCGGCAACCTGCCGTGGCTCAAAATCGCGACAGTTCAGCCAGCGTGCAAAATGTTCCGGCTGGATAACCACCGGCATGCGGTCATGAATTGGCATGAAGGCTTTGTTGGACTCGGTTGTCAGGATGGCACCGGTATCGATTTCGCTGCCGTCCGGCGCCAGATAGGTCTCCATGAGGCCAGCGAAAGCGATCAAGCCCCCGTTGCGCGGGCGCACCCAATAGGCTTGGCTTTTCTTCTCTCCATTGCGCTTCCATTCATAGAAGCCGGAAGCCGGTACAAGGGTCCGGCGGTGGCGGATGGCGGCACGGAAGGATGCTTTTTCGATAACCGTTTCAGAGCGGGCATTGAGAAGCAGCGGGAACGCCTTCACATCCTTCACCCAGGATGGAATGAGGCCCCATCTGACCAACTGCGATTGACGTTCCGGCCGGTTGGAGCCGGGCTCGGATCGCTCACCTTGACGGATCATAAGAATGGGCTGTGTCGGAGCAATATTATAGCGCGGCGGAAACGCCTCGACGTCATCAACCGCAAACAGCTCTTCAACATCTTCAGGAGTCGCGGTTATTGAAAAGCGGCCGCACATCAATCATTTCCGCGTATCGGCAAAATGAACGGCACGCCTTCAAACGCATCAGCCCCGCGCCCGATGGACTTGATTGCATCCACCATGCGCCCGCCCCGCCCGAGAACATCATCGGCAATTGATACCAAACGGATGTTCGGCGTGGCGGATGGCGAACGGCGGCGCAGTTCTTGCGCCAGAACCAACTCGTCCTGATCGGGGTTGAGATAGAGCGAGGTCATGTAAGCCCCGGCAGTGGAGCGCGAAATGCCGGCATAGCAATGCACGATCAACGGCAATTCACGATCCCATTTATCGGCAAAAGCAAAGACCGAGCGAACATGGGTTTCACCGGGTGGTATCAGTCCCTCGCGAGGTTCCACGATATCGTTGAAGCCAAGGAAAAGGTGATCTTTCTCCGCAACATGAGATGGGCGTTCCACAGGTGTCGCTGAGTTTATAATGGTGACAATCCGGCTGGCACGATGCGCCTCGGAAATTTCAATGAGTCGCGATAAGGGCGTTACAATAATGTGCGGCATCAGCCAGTTCCTGTTTTTTTCGTTCGACCGAGATAAGATTGTTCGAGAACCGCATAGCGTTGCAAAAAACATTCCTGCGCAACCGTCGCGGACCAAGGCACCATATCAAACTGATCCGCAGAAAAGCCGCGCGGACGACCGAACAGCCGTCCAGCTTCCGCACTTGCAAAGCCGGCAAGCATGGTGGCCTCAAAATACGCCGCCACCTGATCAGCCTTTTTTATCTTGGCAAGCACGGTGACAGATGCATCAGCGGCAAGCGAAAACCGCAAATGAATGGCGCGTTGCAGCCGCTTTTCCACCAGCTTGTATTCGCCGCCGACAATCGCCTTGAACGGCGAAATCATGTCGCCAATCACATATTCGGGCGCATCATGCAAAAGTGCCATCAGCCGGGCATCGGCGCGAGCTTCCGGCTCCATGAGAAAAAAAATATCCTCAACCAGCAAAGAGTGTTGAGCCACAGAGAAAGCGTGAGCGCCCGACGTCTGCCCGTTCCAACGGGCCACGCGGGCAAGGCCGTGCGCGATATCGGATATTTCGATATCGAGAGGTGACGGATCAAGGAGATCAAGACGGCGGCCTGACAACATGCGCTGCCACGCCCGGGGAACTTTGGATTCAGTCATCTCAGCCTTCTGGCTCGGTTGCTTCTGGCCAGCCATAACTGACGCCGACCGGGAACTGAAGTGCTATGGCAACATCTCCGGCCACGACCGACTCTCCACGATCCAAAGCGTCTTTGATTCGATCAAGACGGACCAGCGCCAATCCGGAAAGACCTGAAACCGAGCCGATGGAACCAGCAACCTTGCCGCCGGCTTTGATTTCTGCACCGCTGGTGATCGGGCCATCGCCAATTGCAACCATCAACCGGCGGCGGGCTGTGCCCCGGTGCTGCATGCGAGAGACGACTTCCTGTCCGACATAGCAACCTTTCTTGAACGAAACGCCGTCGATCTGGTCGAGATTAACATCGTGCGGGAAGACGTCATTGTATGCGTAATCAACATAGGGTTCCGCAATGCCATGCTGGATGCGCAGCAAATCCCAAGCGGCGGTGTCGCCATGGGCAAACTCCGAACGGGCAGAACGCCACACATCGATATTGGCAAAACGGCCATCTTTCATGGCAACAGGATCAGACGCATGATTGCTCCATGTCGATCCAACGCTCAAAGGCATGGGTTCGGAAATCTCGACTTTAGCCCGAAGGCGGTAAAACTTCAGCCGTTTGCAAAAATCGGCGGCGTCTTGAGCCGGAACTTCAAGCACAAAGCCATCCCCTTCCCGCGCAACCAGAAAACCGAACATGATTTTGCCCTGCGCCGTGAGCAGAGCGCTCGCCATCCAGACATCGCCCGGCAGGCTTTCAATATCGACGGTGACCAGATTGTGCAGAAAATGCTGCGCTTCCGGACCAGTTACATGGACTTGGGCACGTTCTGTGAGAATGGCCTGTGACATTTGACTACGGACATCCGTTTTTCTTGCGTTTGGATTATTCATTACGTAAGCCGCAGGAAGCGCGACGGCAAGGCAAAGCGGACAGGCAGATGACAAACACTTATGATCTGGTTCTCAAAGGCGGCACGGTGGTCAATCAGGACGGCGTTGGCATCCGTGATATCGGTGTGCGTGACGGACGGATTGCCCATATCGGCAGCATTGCGGCAGGCGTTGGCGGCAAAGTGATCGACTGTGCAGGTTTGCATGTTTTACCGGGCGTTATCGACAGCCAGGTGCATTTTCGCGAACCAGGATTGGAGCACAAGGAAGATCTGGAATCAGGCTCCCGCGCAGCCGTACTTGGCGGTGTGACATCCGTTTTTGAAATGCCGAACACCGACCCGCTGACCACCAGCGCAGAAATGCTGGAGGACAAAGTACGGCGTGGAACGCACCGCATGCACTGCGACTTTGCGTTTTGGGTCGGAGGCACACGAGACAATGCCAACGACGTGGGTGAGCTTGAGCGGCTGCCGGGCGCAGCTGGCATCAAGGTGTTCATGGGCTCCTCCACCGGCGACCTTTTGGTCGAAGACGATGAAGGTGTGACCTCTATCCTGCGCAACACCCGCCGCCGCGCAGCATTCCATTCCGAAGACGAGTTTCGCTTGCGCGAACGGATGGGATTGCGCATCGCGAACGACCCCTCGTCCCACCATGTCTGGCGCGATGAAATCGCAGCATTGATGTGCACGGAGCGTCTGGTTAAAATTGCCCGCCAGACGCGGGCACGCATCCATGTTCTTCATATATCGACAAAACAGGAAATTGCGTTCCTGCAAGACAACAAGGATGTGGCAAGCTGCGAAGCAACACCGCATCACTTGACACTGTCATCCGATGATTACGCGACACTTGGCACCCTGCTTCAAATGAACCCGCCGGTGCGCGAAACGCATCACCGCGTCGGGATTTGGAAGGGTATCAGCCAAGGCATCGTTGATGTGCTCGGCTCCGACCATGCGCCGCATTTGCTTGAGGAGAAGGCAAAGCCCTACCCCGCATCGCCGTCAGGCATGACGGGCGTACAGACTCTGGTGCCAGTAATGCTTGATCATGTGAATGCAGGACGCCTTACAATTGAACGCTTTGTCGACCTGTCCGCTCACGGCCCGCAGCGCCTGTTCGGGATCGCCCGCAAAGGGCGGATTGCGGCAGGCTATGACGCTGACTTCACCATCGTTGACATGAAGCGCCGCGAAACAATCACCAACGCCTGGATCGGCTCCAAGCCGGGCTGGACTCCGTACGACGGAAAGAGCGTGCAAGGCTGGCCGATTGGTACAATTGTACGCGGGCGGCAAGTGATGTGGGATGGTCAGATTGTGACGCCTTCAATCGGCGAAGCAGTTATATTCAGCGAGGCGCTTCCGGTCTGAGGCTGGACTATTCGCCCGCCAGGAAGAACCGCCAACGTCCGTCGGGTGATATCCCCGCGCGATAGAACATGTAGGCACCGAAGGATTTCATATCCTCAACGTCGCCGGATGTCACAATCTTGAACAACTCGACCTTTTGGCGATTGTCGAGCTTTTCAAGCGGGATCGCGAAGAAATAGGGCCAGACATAAAGTTCCTGCGGCGTGCCGATGTCGAGGTGGACATATCCGGCATCCAGAATTTCCAGGAGGATGGCGAGGATTTCCTGCCCGCCCTCATCGCCAGACAGGCTAAGCAGATATTTGAGCGGGTCTTCTGCAGTTGCATCCAGCGAGAATTGGGTGGTGTCTTCGCCAGTGCCGATCAAACCGCGCAGATTCTCTATGTCGCCGCTTCGCGCTGCTCCGACCAGCTTGTCATGCAGCGTCTTCACCGCTTCAGGGAGCTTGTTCAAATCATACTCGACAGCAGGCAATGGTGCGTTCGGGTCAAGATTTGGTCGCGCGGGATCATTTGGGTCGCCGTCGACGTCAGTGCCGTCGGCAGGCTTGTCGGCAGGCGGCGTAGTACCCGGAGCATCCGGTGTGGTTGCCGGGCTGATCGGATCAGGCGTTGGAACTTGAGTGCTTGGATCAATGGTATCGGTCGGGTTGGCGATATTTCCGCCGGGAGGCGGCAGCTCTTCCCGCTTGATTTCGCTGAGTGCGATTTGGGTCTGCGTGGAGTTCCAGGCAGCAGCGTCCGCCGATGTAGCGACGCCGACGCCCGCTGAATTCAGCAAGATCGCAAACGCAAATCGGGACCAGACAATACGCATTCTCAGTTCAGCCACTCCTGGCTGCGAAACATGCCGGATTCGAGTTGTTGCTGCATGGATGCGAGCAATGTCCGGGCAGATTCTGTCCCGCAATCACGCACCAAATGGGCAAGGATCGTTTCCATCCCGGCCATCGCCATGATTTCCGGATCAACGCCCTCGGAAATGCCATCGGCCCATGCCTCGGTTTGCACTTCCAACGCAACCAAACGCTTCTCCTTAAGAATACGCTCGTGCAATTCGGCCTCTGTCACAGTCATTTTGCTCACCCTCGACGCAAGTCCAGCGTCGTTAATGTCCCGTTAAATTAGTAGCACAAAGTTGAGACTTCACACCCCTTCGTTTGGCAGAAAGTTAATGCATCGTAAATGGGCAGAGCCGCGATAAACCGTCAGTTTCCGTAACGTGTGGAGATATCCAACGTTAACGCTTCGCCCTCGCTCATGAACTTGTTAAGTGCTTCCGTCGCGGAGGCGGTACAGCGCAAGTACACACCATCAAACGAGCGGTAGCCATGGTTGAAACTGGCAGTGAGTCTGGCCTTTCGCTCCGCTGTCGGCACTTCGTTTTCGATGAGTTCGCCCATCGAATCACGCCGTCGGCATCGACCAGCACCACCGCGTCGGCGCTGAAATCAACGAGCGCAGCGAGCTGCTCGATACTCGCCGTCTCGTTCAATGCAGGCCGCCGCTGGACAAAGACATTCTCTTTATTCTAGTGCCGGGAGGGACACTCCTGGCG